>CAZWGW010000355.1:0-1950 GCA_964633565.1 uncultured Planctomycetaceae bacterium | reverse complement strand
AATTCGGGCGTCGCTGGCATGTTCACCGCCCGAATTCTGCGCGAATTCGGCGACGTCGACTCCGCACGCGAAATTTCAGAACCACGAATTTCAGGGTAGTCGCGAATCGACTCTGTGGTGGCTCGCCCGCAACTGGTGGCAGGCATGCAAGGGCTGGAACCTGAAACACGTGTCGGCCGGTCAGCCGGGAGTGTCGTCGGGCCAAGGACCGTCGCTGGGACACCGCAGCGGGTCGAGCGTTCGATCTGAGGCGTGCAGGAAATCGGCGGCGAATCGTCTGGGAGTCAGCGTTTCGTCATAAGTCAATAATCTTCATAAGGTTGTAAAAAAATCTGCATCCGCGCGTGTGCAATCGGAACGGGCGGTCGGCTGTGGAATAATCGGGGTTCAAGTGGTTTGAAGTGGTGCGCGAGGGGCTTGCAACCAGTTGACCGACCGGGGGTTCGGGTCTACTAATTGGAGTGGCGCAGGTTTTCGCAGGATTTTCACCTTCCGCGAAAAAAAATCGTGGACGGTGCGCGGAGTTGTGGTAGCATGGCCGCCCAGTCACAGTTTCAGTGAACTGATGCAGCGCCGCCTACACTTGGTCTAACATCTTGTTTGCGAGTGCATTACGGCGGCAATGGAATCCCAACCGATGTTGTGGATTCACGGTTCTCAAACCGGGGGTAGGGATGCTGACGATGAGAACCCGCGTGCTCAGGCGTGCTGGCCATGCTTCCCAGACCTGCGTTCCGCCGCCCGGCTGGCCGTACTGGCGAGCGCTGGGCGGACAGTGGCCCTTTCGCCTCTGACCGGAGCCGAGGCCCGATCGACACGGATGTGTGGTATCGGAGAGCCGGCTGATGTGTCACCACCCCCTGGGTGGCCGACCTGCGACCAGTCCCAGACGGGATAAGCAACGCAACCAGACTGAAAGAATTCACTGAACCTGTTCAACCGGCAGACGGACTGCCGGACCGTACACGGAGGCCCGGGGTCCACGGGATGTGGGGCCTCGATCAGGAACGACGATTTTGAGGAGTGAGCCGTGCATCGACTGGATGACGGATTGAAGGCGCTGATTGATCGAGCCCGGGAACTGGGCTATCTCACCTATCAGGCCGTGGACGAGTACCTGCCGGACGAAGGCGGGGAGCCGATCATGGTCGAGCGGATCGTGCAGGCGCTGGAGGAACTGGATCTGCCCCTCATCAACGACCCCAGCGCTCCACGAACGGTGGCCGAGAAGACGCGACTGGAGCAGCAGTTGCTCGATGATGAACCGTCGGACGCGGCCCGCGTGCTGATCGAGCCGGAGACGCCGATGTCGTCCCGCGATCCGATCCGCATGTACCTGAGCCAGATGGGCAATATTCCGCTGCTGTCGCGCGAGGACGAGATCTTTCTCGCCAAACAGATCGAGATCACCCGCCGCCGGTTCCGGCGAACGATCATGGAATCGGACTTCGCGCTCGCCATCGCGGTCGACATCCTCGAAAAGGTGCACGCGGGCGAACTGCCGTTCGAACGGACGTTGCGGACCTCCGACACGGAGAGCACGCACAAGGACCAGATCCTGGGGCGCATGCCCCACAATCTGAAAACGCTCAAACTGCTGATGGCCGACAATCGCGCCGATTTTGAACGGCTCCGCGATTGCACGCACAAAAAGGAGCGCGCGGAGATCCGCCTGCGGATGACCAAGCGCCGCCGCAAGATGTGCATCCTGGGCGAAGAACTCAGCGTGCGGACCCACCGGCTGCAGCCGGTCTACAAGCGGATGCAGCAGGTCTGCCAGCGGATGTCGGAACTGGAGCGCGACATTCATCGGCTCAGGAACCGTCCCGCGGCCGCCGCCGACGTCAAGTCGATGCAGACCGAACTGGACGAGATGGTCAACATGACGCTGGAGACCGCGGCCGAGTTCCGCGCCCGCATCCGCAGGATCCAGGACCGTTTCGACGCCTG
>CAZWGW010000354.1:0-7191 GCA_964633565.1 uncultured Planctomycetaceae bacterium | reverse complement strand
GCTGACTACGAAGGCCACAGAGGACGACCAGCAGTAATGGGATCAATCGCGCAGTCAACATGGGGTCCACAAGGCGGGGCCTGCCGCGGGACGGCGGGCGGTGTGGAAAACAGGTGGGACGTAACGTCACCAATTATCGGTGGGCGGAGGTCAGTGTGGCAAGTGCAATGACTTGCGAGTGACGGCCCCGTCGCAGTTTTTTACGTCTCGATGGATTCCGAGGAACGATCCGACACATTGTCTTTGCGTTGCCGAGGGCGTTGGACCACAATGTCGTCACCCCAACCGGAGTCGACCGCCATGCAGTGGTATCTGCCGATCATCCTCACTTTTGGCGTTACGCCCTGCTGCCTCTCACAGGACGCCGCCGTCCGCGTATCATCCCGTGACCAGCTTGTTGCGGCGCTCAACCAGGCCAAACCTGGCACGACGATCCTGATTGAGGCGGGGACGTATCGCGGGGGTCTGTCGCGCGGCAATCTGCAGGGAACGGCCGACCGGCCGATTGTCATCGCGGCGGCAGATCTGGAGCACCCGCCGGTGATCGAAGGGGGGGGCAGTTGCTTGCACCTTTCCGACCCGGCCCACGTCGAACTTCGAGGTCTCGTGCTCACCGGTGCCGACGCCAACGGACTCAACATCGACGATGGTGGCTCAACGGAGACTCCCGCGCATCACGTGACGCTGGCGGGGTTGGTCGTACGGGATGTCGGGCCGCGCGGCAATCGCGACGGCATCAAGCTCTCGGGGCTGGACGACTTCCGCATTGAGGGCTGCACGGTCGAGCGCTGGGGGTCGGGCGGGTCGGGGATCGACATGGTCGGCTGTCACGACGGCGTCGTCTCCGGCTGCACGTTTCGCAACCCGGGGGCTGATCAGGCAAATGGCGTGCAGACCAAGGGGGGGAGCCGCGCGATCGTGATTCAGCGGTGCCGGTTCGACGACGCGGGCGGGCGGGCCGTGAATATCGGTGGCAGCACGGGGTTGCCGTACTTCCGACCGGAGCCGCTGGGGTATGAGGCGAAGGACATCGCCGTCGAGGACTGCACGTTCAGCGGTTCGATGGCGCCGATCGCGTTCGTCGGCGTCGACGGGGCGGTGGTGCAGTACAACACGATCTATCGGCCGACTCGATGGGGCATCCGCATCCTGCAGGAGACGCAGGGACCGGACTTCGTCCCGTGCCGGAATGGCCGTTTTGAGAACAACATCCTGGCATTTCGCTCAGATGAGTTGCGGACGCTGGTCAACGTCGGAGGGGGCACGGCGCCGGAGACGTTCCGCTTCAGGGGAAACGTCTGGTACTGCCTCGACCGACCGGCGGCGACGCGCGATCTGGTGCGGCTGCCGATGCGCGAGACCGAGGGGGTTTACAATGTCGATCCGGACTTTGCGGCCCCGGATGACGGCGACCTGACCGTGCAGTCTGCAGCCGCCGCTCGCGCCGGTGTGAGGCCGGAGTAGGTCCCGCCTGCCGGGCGGGACCCGCGTGTTTGTACTAACGATTCCAAGCGTGTGCCACGGCCGTGTCGGCCGTGCGCGGTGGGCGCAGTACCCCCTCACACGGCCGACACGGCCGTGGCACACGACGTTGATAGGAGTTGTCACACTTGGCTGACCAGAAAACCCTTCTCGGCATCGGCGCCCACTACGACGACTGCGTTTACGGCATCCCCGGCATCCTGCTGCAGGGGGTGGCGAAGCATTACCGCGTGGTGGTCCTGTCGCTGATCGGCGACTACACCAACTGGCCGCCGGTGAAGGGGCGCGAGCGGGAGTTCATGGAGCGGACGATCCTGCTCGCGCGCGAATATGGCATCGAGATGCGGTTCCTCGACCTGGCGTCGCACCGCTACGACGTCGACGCGGGCACGAAACGCAAGGTCGCGGCGGCGATCAGCGACATCCGACCGGACATTGCATTTCATCTGTGGGAATACGACCACCACCACGACCACACGGTGGCATCGCAACTCAGCAAGATTACGCTGCGGCACGGCGGGCGAATTCTGGATGAGGACGGGTTCAAGTCGCCAAATGCCATCTACCAGTACGACAATGGTCCCGGGCACACGATCGGGTTTGAGCCGGACACGTTCGTGGACATCAGCGACTATTGGCCGAAGGCGAGCGAATGGCTGGGGAAGCAAATGGCGGTGATGGAGAACCGCGAATATGACCCGGCGCAGCAGCATGCGGCCGTGCGGACGAAGGACACCCTGGCGCGGTATCGCGGGCAGACGTGCGGCGTGCAATTCGCTGAGGCGGTGTGGGCGGCGCGGAAGCGGCCGGTGGAAGTGTTGTGATGTCGGGCGGCGTTCTCAGACAAAATGTCAGGAATTCTCAGATTCTCGCGTTGCATCACCACGGGTCGTGACGCCCGCAGGACGAGGGGGTGACCGAGGTGTGCGTTGTCGCGCCGCACCCGCCGAGCGACCTATCGGAGGATGCTGCAAATGCCTGTCACGCATCGGATTACGGGGCTGTTGATTGTTGCGTTTGGATTCGCTGGATACTCTCCGGCCGGGGCTGAAGACTCGTTGCGGGGCCGGATCGGTGCGGCAGAAGCGAAGGGGACCGTGGCAGTCGGCGCAGGCACATATCAAGAATCCTTGCAGATCGACAAGGCGCTGACGCTCAAGGGAGACGACCGTGAAGCGTGCGTACTGGAGGTGGCCGACGATGCGCCAGCCATCGCCATCGCGACGAAGGAGCCGGTGACGATCGAAGGGCTGACGATCCGCTGGCAGTTGGCAACCAGCGACGGGAAACAGGGACCGGCCTGCGCGATCCTGGCAAAGGATGCCCAGGTCACGCTGAAGAACTGCCGCATCGTTGCGGCGGCAAACGGCCAGCGTTGCCCGGCGGCGCTGAGCATCGCGGGCTTCTCCAAAGTGAACGTCGAAAACTGCCGCTTGGAAGGGTTCGAGTTCACAATCGGCTGCGGTGACGGGGCCGAGGGAACGATCGTCGACACGGTCGTCCTCAATCCCGGGCATTGCGGGATCAGCGTCTATTCCGGTTCGAAGCTGGAAGTCGCGCGGTGCATCATCACGGGGTCCGAGTACCACGGCCTGCGCAGCACCGGCGGCACGCTGATCGCGCACGACAACCTGATCGTGCGAAACAAGAACCGCGGCGTGTATCTCGGGAACAAGAGTGCGCACGGCAAGCTGAGCAATAACGTGATCCAGGGAAACGCCACGGGGATCAGCGCGTTCGCCGGGACGGACGTCGTGATCGAAAACAACGTGATTGCCGGCAACAGTTACGCCGGGTTGGATTCACGCGATACGTGTCCGATTGCAGTCAGGGACAACGTGTTTGCGAACAACACACGGGGGTTCGTGTTGTTCGCTGAATCCGGTAAGAGCGAGGTCCGCCTCGACCGCAATGATTTCTGGAAGAACGAGACGACGGTGGAGAACATCGACCTGCCCGAAGGCACCCTGCAGGTCGATCCGCAGTTTGCGGCGGCGAATGACGGGGATTTCAGCTCCGGAGCCAGACTGACGGAAGGGGGGATGGGCCTGGCCGATTCCGGAGTGATCCGGGAACTGTGGAAGAAGTGGGAGGGAATTGCCGCCGAGCCTCACAATTGATGTGAACGCCAGGTCGGGTGCCGATGCGGAGCGCGGGTTCGGGACGACGTCGGCCTACTCTGCGGCCGGAGCCGTCGCGTTGTCGCCGCTCGCCGGTCCCTCGCCGCCGTTGCCTGCCTTCCCGATGTCGAGAATGCTCATCAGCCCCAGTTCAAACACAAAGTTCTTCTGGTCCACATTGGCCGGGATGTCGGCTGACGTCGACTGGTCGACGTGCGCGAAGACAATCTCACCGTCGGCAACGAGCCGGTCGCCACAATGTGCGGTGACCCGCGTCATGCCCCCTTCCGGCCGGGCCTCGAGCAGCTCGGCCGTATAGGTGAGCGTGTCGCCGGGACAGGCCCAACTGTGGAACGTCATCCGGGGGACTTTGGCCAGAATGACGACGTGTTGGAACCGGTGGGTCTCGCCGAGCAGGATGCCGCCGGTCTGGGCCATCCCTTCGATCATCAGCGAGCCGGGCATCACGGGGAAGCCCGGGTAATGGTCGTGCAGGTGCTCCTCCGCCAGCGTCACATTTTTGATCGCCTTGGCGGATTTGCCGCTCTCGAACTCGATGAATCGGTCTATCCAGAACCAGCGCATGGATCAGTCCGAATCTGCCGCCTGCCGCAGGCAGTGAGCGGCGCGCGTGAACGGGTCGAACCTGCTCGGCAGGCCGGTCTAGCCCTTGGCCAGCTTCGCCTCGAGGAATTTGCAGATCATCCCGACCGTAAACAGGTCCTGGATGTTCTCGACTTTCGGGTCGGCAGCGAATCGGGCGACGTCCGCATGGGGCATCCGCTGCGTGAGTTCGGCGATGCCGGACTCCGTCACCACGCCGTCCTTGACGAAACCGGACTCGGCCGACGCCAGGTTCTCGGGGAACAGTTCGCCGCGCGGAATGCGGATGTCGAAGTTCTTCTCCAGCCGGAACACGATATCGAGGAAGTCGATCGATTCCGCGCCGAGGTCGCCGATCAACGTGGCCTGGGGTGTCACTTCGTCGTCGTCCACCCCCAGGGCGTCGACCAGCGTTTCGCGGACCTTGTCAAACACTTCTTCAGAGGTCGCCATTCTCGAATCTCCCAATTGTGTGTCGCAGCCGCCGACCCGGCGGCCCAACGTTCGTTCTCAGCTCACCGGAACCCCTACCTGCATTTCGGCCGCCCGGTTCCGGTGAGAAGAACCTGCAGCCGCACCCTACGTTTGTATTGATTGAACCGTTCGCAACGGGGGACTGAGACGCTCCGACTACACGACTCCGAGCGTCAGTCCACCATCGACGGTGAGGACGTGACCGGTGACATAGGAAGCGTCGTCGCTCGCCAGGAACAGCACGGCGTTGGCGATGTCCTGCGGCTCCCCGAACCGGCGGAGCGGAATGTTTTTGGCCAGTTCCGGCGCTGCATTCCTTACGGCGACGGTCATGTCGGTCGAGCAGAACCCGGGCGCGACCGCGTTGACCGTGATGTTCCGCCGCGCGACTTCCTTGGCGAGACACCGCGTCAGCCCCTGGATGCCACCCTTGCTGGCGGCGTAATTCACCTGTCCCTGGCTGCCGAACTCGGCGGAGACGCTCGACATGTTCACAATGCGGCCGTACTTCTGTGAGATCATCGTCCGCATGACCGCGTGGCAGAAGTTGTAGACGCTGTGCAGGTTCGTGTCGATCACGGCGTGCCAGTCTTCCGGCTTCATCGTGGCCAGCAGCGTGTCTTTGATGATTCCGGCATTATTGACCAGGATGTCCAGCCGCCCCCACTTGTCGAGCACCTGCTGCACGGCCCGCTCAGCCTCCTCGTACTTGGCGACGTCGCACTGGATGGCGAGCGACTCCCGCTGGTCCATCGCCAGTTCCTGGACCAGTTGCTCGGCCTGTGCGGGGCTGGAACGGTACACGAAAGCGACCTTTGCCCCTTCGCGCGCGAGGGTCTGTACGATCGCTTTGCCGATGCCGCGGGTCCCACCCGTCACGAGAGCGACGCGTCCTGCCAGTTTCATATTCCACCGCTGTCGTCTGACGGTTCAAAGTGTGGCGTTTGAGGCGACGCACCCCCTGCCACCCGGTCTCCAACGCCCTCAGGCGGGGGAGGGCCGCCACAGGCAATCGAACAGGTCCCGGAGTTTTCGCACGCGCCGTTCGTCCGACGCACGGAGTTCAGGGTTCCTGTCGGAAAGGTTAAATTGCTCCAGTGTAATCCGGGCGCTGATGGTGGAGGCCCCGTCCACCGTCCCGGATGCCTTGAACGTATACGTCCGCTCGTCCCGTTTGTGCACACTGCACTCGATGTGCAGCGACTTGCCCGGTGCGACAAAGTTGTTGAACCGGACGGCACGGGCCTCCTTGAGCAGAATCGTGCTGTACTGAAAGTCCTCCGTGTGGCGCATCAGCCACGCGCCCGATTGAACGAGCGACTCCACCATCAGGACCCCCGGCATGACCGGGAAACCTGGAAAATGGTCGGCCAAATACTCTTCAGCCAGCGACAGGCTCTTGAGGGCGTGGATCGTATTCCCGGGTTCGATCGCCAGGATGCGATCAATCAGCGAAAACCGCACGGCGACACCTGTTGTCGATCACGAACCAGTTCCATAAGTCAGGAAACGGGCCACTATAACGACGACCGGATGCCGTCTCAACTCCGGAAGGTCACCGACCGCCGGCTGGCGCATAAGTCCCGACCTGCGTATGGATTACAACGATCGGCCAGAGTCCTCCGAAGAACACGCCGGAGAAAGGTAATACGGAGTCGTCGACTGTTCCGTGGCAAGGCGGTTACGAACTCAACTCCTCATTCGTGCGGTGCAACAGTCGGAATGACTGGCTCAATGCCGCGTGCTGCGGGCAGCGCCCTTTCGTTCGAAATACTTGCTGAGAACGCGGATACGGTACACCTGATACGCCACGATCGCACCGATGATCAGCGTTATCGCCGCAAAAATCCCCGGATAGTGCCTGGGAAGCGTTGGTGCAAGTCGCTCGGTCGCAAGCAGGTAGACGAACGCCGCCAGACAGACGCCTGTCATGAACCACACCAGACGCACGCGGAACCAAAGCCCTGACGCCGCAACCAGTAGCGGATATCCGGCGAGCAGTGAGTCAATTGGACCCTCCGCGAGAGTCAGCAGGGCGGTAAACAGCGCCGCATCGGTTGCCGCCCAGCAGAATGGGACAAACTTCGCCAGTTTGTCCTTTCCCAGCAGTCGCTGCAGTATGAAGGACAGGACCGCCCAGGTGGCCAGGACGGCCATGATCGGCCAGTGGTTCTGCTGCATGACGACAGCGAACCAGTAGTTCACCTGGACGATTGCCGTCACGATCGACAGGCCGAGCAGTCTTGACACCAGTGCCGGCTCCCGGCGCACCCAGCGCTGCAGCCGATGGAACAGGCTCACGGCAGGGATCTGGATCGGCTCGCGCTGTTGAAACCGCTCGAGGTCTTCGGCGAGGGTGGCGGCCGACGGATAGCGACGTGCCGGATCCTTTTCGAGGCAGCGCAGACAGATCTGCTCAAGGTCGGCCGGCACGTAGGGATTCAGCCGCCGCGGGAGCAGTGGTTCCCGCTCCAGGACACAGAGCAGCGTGTCGAGCGGATTGTCTTCGTGA
>CAZWGW010000353.1:0-7230 GCA_964633565.1 uncultured Planctomycetaceae bacterium | reverse complement strand
TGCAGGCGATCGGGTCCACGCCGTCGTATAAGCAGGTCCTCGAGAACCCGGACCGGATCTCACAGACCGTGCTCAACCAGGGACTGGAGGCGCAGACGGCCTTTGAGATTGTGTCGATTGATATCGCCGACATCGACGTGGGAGACAATATCGGCGCCCGGCTGCAGGCCGACCAGGCCGAAGCCGACATGCGCATTGCGCAGGCCCGCGCCGAACAGCGGCGAGCGGCGGCCGCGGCCCGCGAGCAGGAAATGGTGGCGAAATGCCAGGAGAACCGGGCCGAAGTGGTGCTGGCGGAGGCGGAAGTGCCCAAGGCGATCGCCGGCGCGTTCCGCGAGGCGCGGCTGGGGTTGATGGACTACTACGAATTACAGAACGTTCAGGCGGACACCAAAATGCGTTCGGCGATTGCCGGGGTGCGGGACGACGGCGGGACGACGCTTTCCAAGACCCAACGTTAATAGCGCGCCGGGGCGCCCCGGCGTGACGATCGCACGAGCCACGGGAGTTTCACTGCCATGCAAGACATCCCGCTGGCACAGGGCGGCGGTCTGGGTTGCCCGATGATGGTCGTGGCACTCGCGGCGGTGGCGTTCGTCACGTGGGTTGTGAACCAGATCTCCGCGCAAAACAAGGCGGCGGCGCGGAAAGCCGGGCCGCGACCCGCGCGGCCGCGGAATGACCGGATCCAGCAGGAGATCGACCAGTTCATTCAGGAAGCGGCAGGCCGCCGGCCCCCGCGTAAAGAGGTGGTGTCGGCGGACGAGATTGAAATCGTCAATCCGCCGGCCGCCGGCCGCCGGGCGGCACCCCGCCGGGCGGCTCCGGCTTCCGCACGTCCGGTTCGTGCGGCGGCGCCTCCGCCGACCACTCCCGCACGTCCGGGACAGGCTGCCGCACAACGCCACTTGAGCGGACCCGAGCAATTGGGGGCCGGCCTGACCGACCATGTGCGGACGCACATGGATAACCGCGTCGGCGCGGAGGTCCAGCAGCACCTGCCGCACAAAGTCGATCAGGAAGTCAGCCAGCACCTGGGAGCATTCGCGGCGCAGTCGGCGGGACGCCCGCCGCAACCGACGGAGGTTCCGGGGGGGCGGAGGGACGCGACGCCGGCATTGCTGCTGTTGGGGGAATTGCGATCACCGGGCGGCGTGCGCCGGGCGATCATGATGCAGGAGATCCTGCAGCGACCGCGGGCGCTGCGTCACAGGCACCGCTGATTCACGTTGCGCGGGGCGCCGGCCTCGCCGCGTCAGAACCCGATCCTGGTCGGGTTGCGGATGACGCAGGCCGATGAGATGAAAACCCAACGCTGCAGTGAGCGATGCGCGAACCCGAGCTGCAGGTGCTGATGCTGGCGGACCGGTTTGAAGTCCGCGGGAGTTCGCGGCAGGCGATCAATCTCGCGCGGCGACTGCCGGGCCTGGGTGTACGGCCGGAAATCGTGTGTACTGACGCGACACTGCTGCCCCGCGCGCAGCGCGAGGGGCTGGTGATTCGCGAACTACGGCAACTGAAATCGCCGTTGATCGGCTGGGCGGCACGCCACTGGCTGGCACAAGGCCTCGACGAGCAGCCTCCGGACTTAATTCATGTCCAGCACCGCAGTCTGTTGCCGGTGGGACGCTACCTGGCGTACCGGCTGGAACGGCCGTATGTGGTGTCGATTCATGACTATCCGGGACCGCGAGAGGCGCTGCGCCTGGATTGGATCTGGTGCCGCCGCATTATCGCGGTGAGCGATTCGGTCAAAGCGGAACTGAAAGCGCAGTCGGGAATCCCGGACGACCGGATCACTGTGATTCACTCGGGAGTGGAGACCGAATTGAACGAAGCGGCGCGCGAAGTCCTGTCGCCGCAGCGGGCGCCCGTTGTCGGAACTGCCGGTCCGCTCGAGGCGGCGAAAGGGCTGCGATACTTCCTTGACTCCGTGCCCGCCGTGCTGAAATCGCATCCCGAGGCGGAGTTTCTGATTGCGGGGGCCGGCCCGGAAGAAGCGAACCTGCGGCGGCAGGTGCGGGAACTCGGCGTGACGGCACACGTGACGTTCGTACCGGACGTGATGGAACTGAGCCAGTCGCTGTCGGCGATGGACGTCTTCGTACTTCCGTCGCTGAAGCAGGGACTGGGGACGATCATGCTGGAAGCCATGTTGCGCGGGCGTCCGGTCATCGCCACCAGTGCGGGCGGAGTGTACAGCGTGGTCACGGACGGACGCACGGGGCTGCTCGTCCCTCCCCGGGACAGCGAAGCACTGGCACGCAGAATCGTGGAACTGCTGGACGACCCGCTTCGTGCGCGGCAGATCGGGAGGTCCGCCCGCGACATGGTTTGTCGCGAGTTTCCGGTCGAGCGCATGGTCGAACAAACGGCCCAACTCTACCGCGCGATCGCACCGCGCGCCACGGTCCCGATCCATGATTCCGTCCATCCGGTGCGCTGATCGCTGCCCAAGTCAGACTGGGGAGGACCGGGAGTCTGGGGATCGTGCGAAGCAGAGTCGACATTGACTCCGACGACACCTCGTCAATAGACTCCGCCCCCCCCAAATCCGTACGGGCGGGCCACACCGTGGTCCGGTCCCCTGCCGTACCCGTGACTGCGCACCAGGTGCGAGTGGTTCATGTCGGCTGCCGAAAGCTGCATTCCCTTCACACAATTTGAGCAACTGCGCGCCGGTCGCGAGATTGTGCGTCAGGAGGCGGAGGCGCTGGACGAGGTGGCCCGGCGGCTCGACGCGGGCTTCTGCGCCGCCGTGGACCTGCTGCTTGCGTGTCAGGGGAGTGTGATCGTCACGGGGATGGGCAAGGCGGGTTTGATCGGGCAGAAGATTGCCGCGACCCTCTCGTCGACGGGCACGCGGGCGCACTTTCTGCATCCCGCCGAGGCAGTGCACGGCGACCTGGGGCGCGTGCACGCGAGCGACGTCGTCCTGGCGCTGTCCAACAGCGGCGAAACGGAGGAAATCTCCCAGGTCCTGCCGATCCTGGCGCGGATGGATGTGCCCGTAATCGGCGTCACATCGACCGACCGGAATTCGCTGGCGCTCCAGGCGACCGTCACGATCGTCATCGGCCGGTTGCGCGAGGCGTGCCCGTGGGGGCTGGCCCCGTCGACCAGCACGACGGCCATGCTGGCGGTCGGGGACGCGCTCGCGCTCGTTGTCAGCCGCATGAAGGGTTTCACGCCGCAGAACTTCGCTGCCTTTCACCCGGCGGGCAGCCTGGGTCGAAGACTCAAGTCCGTCACGGAACTGATGCGTCCGCGCGACCAGTTGCGGATCGCGCCCGCGGCGGCGACCGTTCGCGACGTGTTTACCAACTCCACGCGCACCGGCCGCCGCAGCGGCGCGGTGCTGCTCGTCGACGACGCCGGGAAACTGGCCGGCCTGTTTACCGACAGCGATCTGGCGCGGTTGCTGGAACGCCGTCGCGATGACGCGCTCGACGAGCCGATCTCGCAGGTCATGACGACCGCACCATCGACGGTCACGGCCAGCGCCACTTTCGATGCGGTCGTCGAGTTGCTGACTTCCCGCAAGATCAGCGAGCTGCCCGTGATCGATGATCATGCGCGGCCGATCGGGCTCATCGACATTACCGACGTGATCGGCTGGATGCCGTCACAGACCGGCGAATGACGGCCTCCCCGGATTGCCGGCCCTCGCGGGTGACACCATGACACGGCTGACACTGACGGCGACGACCGCGGCCTGTTTCATTGCGGCGTATCAGGGTTATACGCACTGGATCGGGGTCCTCACGGCGATGGAGGAACCGCCCCCGGCACTGCCGGCGACCGTTGATGCTCCGGTGCAGCCCGGGATCGTCCGAACCAGCGCCGAACAGGCGCTGCAACGACTGCCGGGACAGGACTGGCTGCGAAACCCGAAGTTCGCTTTTCAGCGGTCGGATGAGGTCCTGTTGTTCACGCAAGAGGTGGATCCGCAGGACGACAGCGGCGGGAACCGGGTCCAGTTCCAGCCGCTGGTCATCGTGTGGAACAACAAACGGGAGCCGGACAAACCGCCGTACGTGATCTGGTGCGAATCGGCCCGCGTCCAGTTTGAGCGGCCGTTCCGGTTGCAGTTTGGCGCGGGCAGCCCCGGCCGGCTCGTGGCCGCGGCGTTCGACGGGCGGGTCGTCATCTCCGGACCGGACGGATTGAAACTCCAGGGACAGGACTTCCGCTTTGCCGAGGAGTACGCGGACCGCTCGCCGCACCTGTACAGCGATCAGCACGTGGTGTTTCAGTGCGGCCCCCGGGAGGACGAAATCGGCCAGGTACAGGGCGAGGCGGACGGACTTCAGATCGACCTGCTGCCCGGCGACGGGACCGACAACGGCGACATGCCGCGCGTCTCCGGCATCGACCGCATCCGCCTGCGGCAGAACGTGCGGCTGGAGTTCACGTTTGAAGAGCGGTCCGTCGATCCGGTCCGCAATCGAAGTGTTGAGGAGGCAGTCGACCGGCGGCCGCAGATCGGCCGGGCGATCATTTCCTGCGACGGCGGTCTCGAATACCAGGTGGCGGAACGGATCGCGACGCTGGAAGACAACGTCCTGGTCGAACACCCCACACCGCCCGTCGACGGGCGTCCACAGGCCGATCGGCTGCACAGCGACACGCTGGCGCTGCTGTTCGAGGAGGCCCCCCTGACGTCACGGCCGATTGCTGCCGGTCCGCAGACTGAGGCGGAAGGCATCGAGACCACGGCGGCAACGTCGGGAGCGGAGAGGCCTGGCGACGCCGTGAATCCACTGCCGCGGCTGCGCTTGAAACAGCTCGCGGCCACGGGCCAGCGCGCGGCGCTGCAGTCCGACCGGCAGCACCTCATCGCCAACATGCAGACGCTGACGTACGACGTCGCTTCGCGCGAAGTCGTGCTCCTCGATTCGGAATCGGTTCGGGTGCGGCAGCAATCAATCAAGCTGGTGAGTCCCGAGATCCGGTTGCTGCACACGGTGCAAGGGGACCTGGAGGCGCTGCAATGCCGCGGCGCGGGCCAACTGGAACAGCGGGACACGGTCAGCGACGAGATGCGATTGCGAGCCTACTGGAACGACCGACTGCGAATCGCGCCCGATGCGGAGACGGGCCTGATGCTGATCCAGGCCGACGGAGAGGCACGCGTCATTCAGCCCGGACAGGAGAGCGGAATTTCGGCCGAACACCTGGCCCTGTGGGTGTCCGGCGAAGCGGCGCGGCAGTTCTCGCCGGACGGGAACCAGGAGCTCGAATCGCGGAACCCGCTTCCCGCGCTGAGGTACGCGTTCGCCGAAGGGAGCGTGCGGATGGCTTCCCGCGATTTCCACCTGGAAACGGCCCGGCTGCAGGCGACCTTTGAGGCTGTTGAGCCGGTCACGGAGCACGCCGCGGCGCAGGCTTCCGCAACGGCGGCACCACGAGAAGCCCGCCCCGCGGGAGCGGATCAACGGCCACACCAATGGATCGCACAGGCCCGCGAGATACACGTCCGCCTGCGACAGTCCGCTGACCCCGCTGATCCCGGAAAGACGGTCACCGAGGTCATCGAGGCCACGGCGGCGGGAGAAGTGGAGCTGCTGCAGTCGGCAATCGAGCGCGGAACCGATCCCGCGCGCATTCCGGAACCCCCGTTGTCAATTTCCGGTTCACAGGTGCACCTTGTCAATCAGGGCCGCGATGGTCAGGTGCTGACGCTCGTGGGGAGCCCCGCACATATTCGACGCGGCGCGGCGCATCTGGAAGGCAACGACATCCGATTGGATCGCGCGGCCAACCTCATCCACGTGGTCGGCCAGGGGATGCTGCAATCGCCGGTCCCCGAGACCATCAGCGGCCAACTGCTGCAGCCGACTCGCGGCGCGGAAGGCGCCGGCGCGCGCGGTGCAGCGACAGGCCAGCAGCGACCCGCGGCGACGGCGGTGCTCGACGTCCATTGGCAGGAGGGGATGACGTTTGACGGACATGAGGCGCGATTCCTGAAGAACGTGGCGCTGAAGCTCGACGAGAGCCGCATGTACTGCGAGGAAATGCGGGTCCAGCTCAGTCGGCCGCTGTCTTTCGCGGAAGAACCGTCGGATGCCGACCAGCCGCAGATCAAGCAGGTCAAGTGCAAGGACGGCGTGCGACTGGAGATCTATTCCTGGGAGGGGAGCCGGCTCGTTGGAATCCGCAAGATGGAAGTGGCGGAGCTCACGCTCGACGCCGAGACGGGAGACGTGGAGGGACTGGGCAAGGGCACGATCAACGACTGGGCGCGGGGTACGGCCCGACGGGTGGAATTGTCGCCGACGGCCACAGCGCAGGCCAATCAGCCGGCCGACTCCGACGGCCGCGAGTGGGAATACACCAACGTGCAATTCTCCGACAAGCTGACCGGCAACACCCGGGAGCGGATCGCACAACTCCACGGGCGCGTGCGGCTGATTTACGCCCCGGTCGACCATGCCCAGGAGACGTTCTCCCGCGACGACTTTTCGAGCGACAAACCCAATGCCAAGGACGCGGTCTGGCTGGGTTGCGAGACGCTCTCACTGAGCCTCCAGCCCTGGCAGGATCGGGAAGGATACTATGCCCTGATCGGCGCGCGGGGCCAATGCGAGCTCGAAGGAGAGCGGTTCCGCGCCGTCGCCGACATGCTGAGCTATAACGAGTCCCGGAAGTTGTTCGAGCTGAAAGGTGAGAGCCCACGCGACGCGATCATTTACTATCGCGAGCGACCGGGCACGGAACCGCGTCCGTATCCCGCGCAGGTGATCGAATTCGCCCCGAAAGAAAACCGGATCCGCGTACGGGGTTCGTCCGGATTCCAGGGAGGGCCGTGAGCGCGCTGGGCGCTTGAAGAGGTCAGGTCGCACGCAATGACGACGACGGCGCGTCGCCGCGACTGAGGGCCTGCAGCAGTTTCGCGAGAGTCAGGACGGCATCGCAGACGGGATGTGCATCGTGGAACCAGACTCGTCCATCCGCCTGTACGCCCAACACGGCCCCGGACGCGTGCAGTCGGCGCGACATCGCCTCGTGGGTCCCGTGGGTCGTTTCAACACGACAGTTCAGCGCCTGTAAGCGACGGTGCGTCCGGGGCGGCAGGGAATGATCCAGCACGATGTGCGGGGCGTCGCACTCCTCGCGGGCCAGTCGCGCGAAACTGCCGCAGAGATCGGCTACGTCCAGTTCACGGCCGCACTCGTCAAATGCGCGGCAGTGCTGGGCGTCCTCTCCGATGTGAAACCCCGCATGCAG
>CAZWGW010000352.1:0-7233 GCA_964633565.1 uncultured Planctomycetaceae bacterium | reverse complement strand
GTCGAGCTTCAACATCGGCGGTGAGATCATTCTGCCGTGACCCTGCGTCGCTTCTGCCAGGCGGCGTTGCTGGCCGCTGCATTGCTGACGGCCGCGGCCTGGTGCGTGTCGGAGCCGATGGCCAGAAACCGGGCCGCCGCGCGTGAGCCGGACGACCTGCTGGCCCAGGACGAAGCTGTTGCGGCGGTGTGGCTTGTCCGCTGCACCGCGCCCCTCATGATGCTGCTGGCGATTGTGGCCCTGCGTCGCAGCCGGCAATTCGGGCCGTTTCTGCAGCGTGCGGCGCGCGGCCTGTCGCAAGCGACGACTGTGTCTGCTGCAGACCGTGCCATGCCGGCTCAACTCGGCCTCGCGCGCCGGCTCACGACGTGGCTGTTCCGCGCCGTACTCACCGCGTGGCTGTTGCTGGCGCTCGGGCGCTGGGGCTCGGCGGTCGGCGAGCGCCTCGAGGAGTGGCCTGTGTATCGCCTGAATCCCGGCGCCGTCGTGCTCCCCAACATGAGTGAGTCGAACCGGGATGTGATCCGATACGTGCAGTCGGCCACGCCGGAAGACGCACGGATCCTGGTGGTCAGCGACCAGACGGTCTTCTTCCTGTCGTACTACCTCCTTCCGCGCCCCGTCTTTCACAAGGTCCATCCCGACGCGGAACGCGTCATTCCGCAGCCCAACCAGCAGCGACAACTCGCGGCGCTTCGGCTTGAGGAGATTCCTCGGGAAGAACTGCAGGCGATGCGTCCTGACTACGTCCTCGAGTACTTCGAAGGGGCGGCCTACGTGGACCGTCAGCGCCTGCTTGACGACCCACGCTGGGTCGCCTTCGTCCGGCAGTTGCATCGGGATGCGACGTATGTGCCGCCGTACAACGTCGCGCTGCGGCCGTTCGACGAGGTCCTGTCCCCGCCATGACCGCGCTGTCACTGACCGTTGGACTCGCGGGACAGTGCCTGCTGGGACTGTTGCTGGCGGACCTGTTACTGGCTGCCGGAAAGGATCGACTCGCCGACCGGCGGGACGCAGCACCCGGTTGGGCCGAACGTTGCGGGCTGGCCGCCGTCCTCGGGACGGCCATGATGAGCTGGCTCCTGTTTCTCTGGTCGTTGTGCGGCGGCGACCTCGGGCCAGGCATCAGTTGGACCTTGACCGGGCTCGGGGGGCTGGCCGGCGGCGTCATACTGTGGGGGCGGAGGCGGTCCCGTAATGGCGAGGCGGCGCTGGGCGACGACGGGGCGCTGGCACGGTGCACGCAAGTTGTGATCGCGATCCTGCTCCTGCTGGTCGCGGCGCAGACGTTGCAGACGCCGCAGCGATTCTGGGACGAGCGGGCGATCTTCGCGATCAAGGGCAAGGTCCTGTTCCAGGACCGCACCGTCCACAGCCCGCTGCTGGCGCACCCGGATTTTGTGCAGGGGCATCCCCGCTATCCGCTACTGATCCCGCTCGCAGAGGCACATCTGTATTCGCTGCTCGGCCACGTCGACGACCGCTGGTCAAAGGCCGTGTTTCCACTGCTGTTCGGCGGACTCGTGCTGAGCTACGCCGGTGTGCTGTCGCGGCGTTGCGGCGCGGGGCGCGGGTGGCTGTTCGCGCTGATGCTGGCCACGATTCCGGTCCTGTTTCCATTCGAACTGGGCTTTCTCTCGGGGCAGGGGGACGCGCCGATGTCGTGTTTCCACGGTCTGGCAGTGCTGTATGCCTGGGACGCGCTCCAGTCGCCGGCGGGCAATGGCTCGAACCATGCGGTCCGGCGCCGGTGGTTGTTGGCCGGATTATTGGCGGCGGCGGCCGCATTCACCAAGGACGAAGGGATCGCGTTTCTCGTGGTCGGACTGATCTCGTTTTCTATGGCGTGGTGGGTCGGCTGTCGGCGCAGTTCGGGCGCGCCCGTGCGCCTGCGCGACTTGCCGGCAGTCCTTGCGACGTTGGGCGCGACAGCCCTGCTGGTCCTCGGCCCATGGTTCTGGCATCGCCGCGGCCTGCCGACGACGACGGAAATGAACTACTTCGGCCGGTTGTCGCTCGCGCTGCTGGTCGAGCGAAGGGACACGCTGCGGTGGATTGTCCCGCACCTCGGCTCCCGGATGTTTCGCGAGTGGCCCCTCTGGGGGCTGCAGTGGTGGGTCCTGCTGGCGGCCCTGATCTCCGTGCCGCGGCGTGCGCTGCGCCCGGAGCAGGTCTTTCTCCTGCTGAACGTCCTGGGGGCGGTCGCAGCTCTGATCGTCGCCGGCATGATTGCGCCGATTGACCCACAGGACCACATTGGCGGCTCGAGCGAGCGGTTTCTGATGCAGATCGCCCCGGCGGCCGTCGTGTTCATCGCCGGTCAATGGGGCGTGCGGCCACGCGCGGATGCCGCTTGATCGGCCGTCTCAATCCGCTCGACGCCGGAAGTGCAACAGCGTCACCGCCGGCTGCCTGTACTCGGCCACGGGCGTGAATCCGGCCTCGTCCGCCAGGCGCTGGATGCCTTCGAGCGAATTGCGGTTGAGGTCGGTGTCCGTCGCGCTGGCCACCCAGAACGATCCCGGTTCCTCGACGGCAATTGAACGCAGTCGCGACCGGTAGAATTCCACCACGCCGTTGCCTTTGTCCCACAGGAACGGCAAGCCGGCGCGCGGATGGGACGACTCGATGTAGAATCGACCGGCGCGGCAGGCCGCGTATTCCATGAACATCGGATCGGCATGGAAGACCGGCACGAGGCTCGATTCCACGAGTCCGCTCTGCACAAGTAACGCTTCGCCCGGAGTGCCCTCGACGTCAATCCGTTCGGCAACGGTCTTCCATTGCCGGTCGGTCGGGTCGCCCAGCCGGCGCAGTTTCCACGGCGCTGAATCCGAACTCCACCAGGCGGCGGCCAGCACGGCGATGGCGGCGGCGAACGTCACCGCCGGCCGTGAGCACGCGCGCCACAGGAGCAGCGAAATCAGGCACGCGCCGCCCGGCGCGTACGGCATGCGATATCGCGGGTTCACCAGGCTCGACAGATCGCCGCGGGCCAGCAGCGCCAGGCCGAGCAGCGGAACCAGCGTCCAGACCGCAAGCCACAGGACGGGCATACTGTCGCCGCGCGGTCCATTCCCCAACGCACGCGCCAACCCCCAGGCGAGCAGCAGCCCCACCGGCAAGCCCAGCCACCACAACGGACCGATCGTGTTCCAGACCGGCTGGTCGCCGCTCATGTAATTCAGGAACGGACCCCACTCCCGCAGCCGCAGGGCGGCCGGAATGAGCGGCAGCGACAAAACCGCCGGCACACTGCAGGCCAGCACGAATTCCAAAGCTCGCGGCCGACCCGTTGAGCGCGAGTCGCGCATGAACGGCAGGCTCAAGCCCAGGCAGCCGATCAGCGGCGCGGCCGTGTAATGTGTCCAGATCAGCGCGGCGGAGGTCAACCCCCAGGCCAGCGGCCAGCACCACGACGGCGCCCGTCGCAACCAGCGGGACGTGACCCAGAGCAGCACAGCGGAAAGCAACAGCACCAGGCCGTAACAGCGGGCGATGCGGACTTCGTCGAGGGCTTCAGGGTGCCACGCCAGGAGCAGCGCGGCAATGCCACCCGTCCAGCGGTTGCCCACTGTGACGCCGCAGCCGTATGTCACGAGGATGGCCGCCAGATAGCACAACGCCGACGGCAGGCGGAACACCAATTCGTTTCTTCCGAAGAGTTGCAGAAACGCCATCTCCAGCCAACTGGAGAGCGGCGGTGTCGCTGCATAGTTCAGGCAGCGCGACATCGTATCGCCCGGGTTGCCCGTGTCGATCAGCCAGTACGACACATGCTCGTCCAGCGCGAGCGGCCCGGCGGTGACGACCGGCCACATCAGACTGCCCCCGCTGATGAGCGCCAGCAACAGCAGCCGCCGGGGGCGCGCCGGTCGGTCGGCGGGTGATGGCGACGCGCTCACGGTGTCAGACTTGTGAGAAGCTGGATCGTGGACGAGATCTCCGTCGCACTCATTCCACCGCGATCGTCGGAAAGAAGCTGCGCCAGGCCGAGTATTTCCGCTGCGTCAGATGCCGACTCAGCAGCGGGCTGCGCGGCGGCTTGATCGGCGGGCGGATCAGCTTCATGCCGGCCTCGGTCGGCGTGCGCCCTCCCTTGCGGACATTGCACGACAGGCACGCGCACACCACGTTTTCCCACGTGTCCGGCCCGCCGCGGCTCCGCGGCAGCACGTGATCGAGACTCAGCCGCGCCGATGTATAACGCCGCCCGCAGTATTGGCAGCGATGTTCGTCCCGGAGAAAGATGTTCCGCCGGTTGAATTTGACGGAGTTTCGCGGCAGCCGGTCGTACCGCAACAGCCGCACGATGCGCGGCACCTGGATCTCGAAATTCACCGCGCGGATCCAGTCGTCGTGCTCCGTCCGCTCTTCCAGAGTGGCGCGCAGTTCGCTGATCTCACGCCACCCTTCGAAGTCGTATGCGCGGTAATGCCCGTCTTCGACGCTGATGACTTCGGCCAGCTCCTTGAACAGCAGACAGAACGCGCGGCGGACCGAGATGACGTGGACGGCGACGAAGTTGCGGTTCAGCGCCAAGACGCTGACCTGCATCGCCGTGGACCCGTTCTGGTGTGCGCCAGCCTCATCGGGTCCACCGGCAATCGGGGAGTGAGTTCCGGGATGCGGACCCTGTGAAATCATCCACACCGTCTCCGCCGGGTGCTGCCGAAAGAACGTCATCGCATTCTAATAGCGGCTGCGGCGGTCGACAACGCCAGTGGGGGGTGTCTTGGGGGTCCAACATCCGTTAAGTTTCGGCGAAAATCCGGTCGTATGGATGGCACGCGGCGGCCGCAGCATCTCGGCACGCCCGCATCAAACCGCCAGTCGGCGGGTTGAGTCGGCATCCGTCCCGCATCAGTGTTCCTGTCGACTGATCATCGCGTTCACTGCCGCCGCGCTGCCGAACGCGAACAGGCTGTCACCCGCCTGCAGGACGGCGGTCCCGGGCGGCGGCAGGAGCCGCTCGCCGTTGGCGCGGCGGATGCCGATCACCATGACCCCTTTCTGCCGCAGGTCGGTCTGCGCCAGTTGCTTCCCCACGTAGGGGCTCTCTTCGCCGATCTGCACGTCGGCCAGTTCCAGGTCGTTGCCGTGCTCATCGGCCACTTCGAGGAAATCCTCGATGCTCGGGTTGAGCATGAAGCGGGCCATCTTGACCGCCCCGCTGGAGAACGGGCTGACCACCCGTGTCGCGCCGGCGCGTTCCAGTTTCTTCATGGCGGCGTCGTCGCTCGCCCGGGCGATGATCTGCACCTTCGGTGACAGCATCCGCACCGACAGCACGACATAAACGTTGTCGGCATCTGTCGGCAGCACCGTCGCCACCGAGCGCGCCCGCTCGATTCCGGCCGCGAGCAGCACCTGGTCGTCGGTGGCGTCGCCGTGGACGTACAACCAGCCATTGGCGCGGCCGGCTTCCTCCAGTCGTGCCTCGTCTCGATCGATGACGACGAATGGCTGTCGGCGGGCGGCAAGGTGCCGGCACATCGTCGAACCCATGCGTCCCATGCCGCAGATCACAAAGTGGTCCCGCAATGTGTCAATGTTCTTGTCCATCCGCCGTCTCCCCAGGATTCTCCGTAATTGCACGTCGACCACCGTCGCCCCGATCTGAAAGGCGCTGTAGCCGAAGATCCCCATGCCGCACACCAGAAACGCCATGACGAACACCATCGCCTTCGGGTCTCCGCCCGCGACGTCGACCGATCCGACCGTGGCGAGTGTGATGACCGCGAGATAGGCCGATTCGATCCACGGGCGGTCCGTCAGGAGATGGATTCCCACGGCGCCCCCCGCTGTGAGGGCAATCACGAGCAGCGCGCTGTAAACGAGACGCCTCATTGAAACTCCGCGTGAACTTCCCGGTCGCGGCGGCGCAGGCCCAGGAGCCATCCGGAAAGCCGTGCCACAGGCAGTTCGGGCTGCACCAGTTGCTCCGGACGCCCGATCCGGGCCAGAATGTTTTCCGCCGCAAGATATCCGCTGCGCACCGCCCCCTCCATCGTGGCCGGCCATCCGGTGCTCGTCCAGTCGCCGGCGAACTGCAGATTCGGCACGGGCGACTGCTGCCGTGGACGAAGCCGGTCAACTCCGGGGACCGCCGAGAAGACCGCACGCCGCTCCGTAACAACGCGGGCGCGGCGGAGCGTGGCCTGCTGCACGGCCGGCCAGACCGCCCCCAGTTCGGCGACGACATCGGCAATCGTCTGGTCCTGCGTGCGCTCCTCCACTTCCCGGCTGGCGCTGATCACGACCTGGTAACAATACCCTTCGTCATCGGGACTGCGCCCCCACAGCGCCGTGCGATTGAAGATCCACTGGCTGAGACGCGAGACGAACACCGCATGCGGCAGGTCCGTGATCGGGCGGTCGAACCAGAGATGGACGCTGGAAATCGGTGCGGACTCCAGCTCGCCGATCCGGGCCACGTCCGGCAGGCGGCGCAATTCCTCAGGGAGCACCGACAACACGCGAAAATGCGGCACAGCCAGCACGAACTGAGAACCCGTCACGCGCTCGCCGTCGCGCAGAATGACCGCACGGATCGCCGAGCCGTCGTACTCGAACTCGCGCACCGCTGCCGACATCCGCACTTCGGTCCCGTGTCGGGCCAGCCAGTCGCACACGCGACCGCCATACAGTTCATCCAGCGGCACCGTGGGAATCATGACCCGCCAGCCCTCCCGGTTCGCGAGGAAGCCGTCGACGAAGACCTTCCGCGCATAGCGCACGTCGATCCGGTCCAGTGACTCGCTCAGCGCGCTGACCAGCACGACATGCCAGAAGCGTTCGCACAATTCGGACGTCTGTCCGTGCCGTCGCAACCAGTTGGAGAACGACTCGCCGGAACTCTCTGCGCGGCGGTCCCGCGCCAGGGCGCGCAGCCCACGAGCGAGCTTCCAGCGGTCCCGCCACGACAGGTACTTGAGCCGCAGGAATGATCGGAACAGATGCAGCGGCGCAGGCCCGTGCGATTCCGAAAACTCCACCAGCCGGCCGTCCGGACCGACGAACGTCAGTGACCGCTCCGTCCGGAACAGTCCGTCCGTGCCGACGGTCCGGCAGAAGTGCGTCAGGTTCGTGCAGCAACCCATGCTGACGTGCTGGCAGTTGTCGATCGTCTCGCCGGTCGTGGCGTCGACGAACGAACTGGCCCGGCCGCCGAGTCGACTGCGCGATTCAAGCAGCGTCACGGGGATGCCGCGTCCCGCCAGCGCCACC
>CAZWGW010000351.1:0-7234 GCA_964633565.1 uncultured Planctomycetaceae bacterium | reverse complement strand
CGGAATACTCTCACGCCGCTTTTCGACCCCACGCCGTGCAGTGAATGGCGGTCATTGCATGCAACTCCGGCGACTGGAGGTCGCACAGGAATTGATCGACCTCCTGGTCCGTCAGGAGTCCAGCGCTGACGATTCGGTCCCGCAGTCGATTGACCGTCATGCGATAGACTTTGTTTCCGGGGTGGTCCGCGCCGCCGGTCGATTCGACGATCCGCCCCTCCATGTTGACGTCCCGCAGCCCGGCAGCGCGCAGTTCGTCTCCCAGTCGCATGCCCAGTTGTGCCTGAAAGCCTGCGGAACCCAGGGCCTCCAGGAACTTCCCATAGGCGCGCTCGAACCGCTCGCGATGTGGAAATGAGACGCGGATCAATGAGGACAGGTCCGTATCCTCGACCAGCAGCCATCCGCCCGGCCGCAATGCCGCAGCCATCCGTGCCAGCGCCGCAGACGGGTCCGGCAGGTGTTCCAGGACCTTTCGCGCCATGACCAGGTCGAAAGCAGCGACTTCAAATTCCTCTTTGGTCACGTCGTGTCGGCGGACCTCAAGGTTCGGCGCGCCGATCGCTTCCAGAAACCTGGTCTGCAGGTCGGTCGCGACGACGTTGCCCGTCGCACCAACGCGCCGGCAGAGCCACTCGGCGATGGAGCCGCCTCCTGCGCCGACTTCGAGGCAACTCCATCCGTCGCATACACCGATTCGCTCCAGTCGCTCGATGGTGGACGGATCGAGTCCGGCCTCAATGGCTGCCAGCCGCTCGCGCTCGGCTTTGTCCTCATGGGTGAACAAGTACGACATGGTGCACGTTTGCTGAGGGGAGTAACCGCCCGGCGACACGTTCAGCCGCCGCCGGAGGACCAACAACAATGCGAAATCACCGGGCGCGATCCATCATGAATTCTTCAGTTTTTCTCCGGGTTGCCGGCGCCGCGCTGTGCGTCGTCGCGCCCCTGGGCCTCCAGACGGTCAATCAGCAGTCGGGCCTCCCGGTGGAACACCTGGGCATAGAGCCAGTCGTGCGTCAGGACCTTGCCCGGGCCGAACAGCCGGACCTCGTCCAAGGGAGTCTCGCGGGAGTGCCAACGGGTCCAGAGTTCGGATTTTGCGAGCCACTGCCGGGCTGCATCAGGTTCGCCAAGCTTCTGGTACGCAATTGCCAGCAACGGCCAGCCCAGGGCACGCACCCATCCTGATTGATGATCGTGGAGCAGGGCTTCCACTTCCTTAATGCCTTCCCGTTCCTGGCCTGCTCGAAGTTTGGCCACGGCCATCCAGAATCGCGCGTAGTAATCCGCTCCGCTGGAACTGCCTGGCGCGTGCTCCTCCTCGAGCCGCTGCGCGGCGGCGAGCAGTTCCGAGGTGAGCGGCCCCTCAACCGGTTCCAGGGCCAGCAGGATTGTCTGGAAGAGCGGGTAGTCCCCGTGGTTCGCTGGGGCGCGAAGCTTCTCGAACTCCTCCCGATCTCCCCGCAAGAGCGCCACGGCTGCGCGGACCGGCAACTGTCCCGGGTGAGTCAGCCGCTGCGCCGCCACATGCGCGCCATCGAGATCGCCGCTGCGCACGAGCATTGCCGTGCGGACCGCCCAGAGGTTCTGGTCCCCTTTCGGGCGCAAGGCGGCGAGCTTTTCAAACACTTCGTCGCGCCGGACCGCCTCCAGATCGATCGGCACGCCCCACAGCCAGCGCGGCCTGGCGGGGTCAGTCAGCAGGTTTAGCGCCGCGTCGAAGTCGGCCGCCGCCTGATCGGCATCGCCGCGGTCGGCATGCAAGACGCCGCGGGCCGCGAGGACGTCGGGGTCGTTCGGCGCGAGTTCCACCGCCTTGTTAGAGTCCGCTTCGGCCTCGGTGAAGCGGGCGAGTTCGGCCAGGCGGCGCGCGCGGGCCAGCTCTGCCAGTCCTGGCGGCCAGGGCTTGTTCGTTGCACTGTTTGTCAACACCAGGTGGTCGTATGCGGCCGTGAGAGGATCAGTTGACTCCCACAACTCCGTCGCAGCGTCGTGTGCCTCACGGAGCAGCGTGTCGATCCGGGTCGTGGCGCCGGTCACGACGCGTTCTGCCATACGCGTGTAGAGCAACGTGGATGTGGTCGGGACACATTGTCCGATCTCGCGGGCGCTCAGCCAGGGTCCCGTCTGATCCAATGCCTGCTGCAGCCATCCCACCGCTTCGGCATGGTTGCCCTGTTTCTCCGCCAGGATGGCCCGCGCGGGGAGCGCCGCAGTCGGGGCCCAGCCCCATGCAGAGTAGTCTGTCAAACCCTGTTCGGCATCGGCCAGGCGGTCAGTCTGCAGCGCGGCCCAGAGGGCGGTCAATATGCCCATTCCGGTCCGGCTGGCATTCAACGGATCCGTGGGGCGGTTGGCCATGCTCATGGCCAGCGTCACGACTTCGTCGTAGTGTGTGTCCAGCACCGGGTTTGGCGCGTAGGACAAGAGGTTCCCGAGATAATACTGCGCGTTGGCCCAGCTCACGCGGAATCGCTCGTAGGCCGCGACGCACTGCTGGCGATACAGGTCTTCGTTCCCCGTCAGCAGCACGATTTTCGCGAACTCGCACGCCATTGGGGAGTCGTTCTCCAAGGTCTGCCGGGCGGTGTCGGCGTACAGTTTAACCGCCTCTTCCCACAGCCGGCGTTCGGCAAAGAGCAACGCGCGATCCGCGGGGCTGTCTCCGATGCGGAGTGCGAATGACGTCCCGACCGGCGCCTTGACCAGAAGTACGTTTCGTCCCGCCCGCAGGGTGACGGGGACGCGCGCTCCGTTGAAGTAGTCATAAATGGTCGGCCACTGCGACGGCAACTGTGCCAACGTGCCGTTGATCCACAGGCGCAGCCGATCGGCAGCGAGGTTCGTCCCGGCGATCCGGAGCAGCGCCGTGCGTTCATCGGGCGAGTAGACGTAAGTCAGCGCATAGGCCGCGCCGGCAGGAAATCCCGCGAGTTTGACGAGACCCGCGGCGTCCGTCGGGATGGAACGCCATCTCACCGGCTCATCCGTCATTCCCGTTTGCGGATCAATCACGAACACAGGCCGCGACGGATCGGGATCGATCTCCGGCGGACAGAATTCATCAAGTTCTGCCGGATATGGACCCACGACCCACCAGCCGGCTTCCAGGAACCTGTTCAGTTCGTTCGGCGTGAGCGAGGCCGCCTTCGCGAAATCGGCGTCGACCTTCCCCTGTTCGCCCTGTTCGGCGTACCAGCGGCCGCGCTCAATCCAAGGGAGCGGGTTGTCTTCGGCGCGATCGACGATACGTTGCCAGTCGGCTTCGGTCGAAGGATCCGTCAATAGCATCCAGGCGAGTTCAAGAGTGAGGGGCGGTACTACTGAGGTGTCACGCCGGAAGTTCACTGGATCGAACCGCAGTTTCTGTACCTCGGCATCAGCATTAAAGACCACGCGGTACTCCTGCCACTCTCCCGTGGCGTTGGTCATCTGGAATTTGACCACCTGGCCACCGCCGTAGTTGGGCTGCGTCGCCGTCGTCCAGTAGAGTTGCGAGTTGAGGTCCCCCCGGAAGCGTGCGCAGATCGTCAGCTCTTTTCGACCGGGCGGCGCCTTGATGTCACGCGCATCAACGTACGGATCGCTCCCCGTGCAGTTGATCGTCAGGACGCCGCCCGTTGCGCTGACCTTACAATCCGAAAGTGCCTGCCAGCCGGCCGGCCCCTGAGAAAAGTCCCATGTCGCGAATACTGTCTGGTCCTGTCTGGCGCACTCCAGACGGCATATCGGATGCTCGGGATCGAGTCGGAACGCCTTGGCGAAGTCCGCCTGGGCCTGCGGCTGCTCACCTCGCGCGGCGTACCAGCGGCCGCGCTGAAGCCACGGCGCAGGGTCATTGCCGGCCAACTCAACCACGCGCTGCCACCCGGCCTTGGCCATCTGTCCGGTCGGATCAAACTCGTCGGCGAGCGCGGCGCGGGCGAGCCATACGTTGACGTCGCGGCTGTCGGCAGCCGCCAGTTGCTCGTCGCGCCGCGCCGTATCGCCGAGGAAGTGTGCGGCGCGGGCCTCGATGAGCCGCAGCCAGGCTTCATCGGGGACCACGCCGTCGCCGATCAGGCGCCAGGCTTCGCGCCGCAACAGCACCGGAGCTGTAAACTCCCACCATTGTCCATTACCACTCAGCGGCGGCGCGAGACCGACCGTCGGCTGCTGCAGGCATTCGCGACAGTAGTGGACGAAGATCGCTTCCGCCCGCTCTAGCCGGTGGCGGGCCAATTCCAGGTCGCCAGCGCCGTGGGCGATGAGCGCCCCGGCAAAGCAGATATCGACTTTGTTCCCGGCGTTCTGCAGAGAGTCATAGTCGACTGGACGGCCGGGCCCAGTAATCTTCTCCAGCGTGGCAAGTGCGTCCACGGACTTCCCGGCCCGATGTTGGGCGAGCGCCAGGAGCGACCGGTGCCATTCGTCGGGGTTCGTCCCGGCCGTTCTTTCGATCCACTCCAAGGATTGCTCCGGGGGCAGCGCGGGGAGATTCAGCAGGTTGCTGACTTTGCCGAGGTTCCGGAGGTCGCCCGGCGACCAGTTCGGCGCTCCCTCCTTTGTCCGTTCGCGATCAGCCAGGCGGCACATCTCCCGCAGCGCGTCATCCCCGTCAAACATGGCCAGGACGATGCCCAAATCCAGGTCCAGGACGGGGCCGGACACCGGTTGCAGCTTCAGGTTTCGTCGTGCGCAGTCCGCAGCCAGGGAAAACTCTCCCAGCAGGCCATAGGCCGAGCAGAGCTGGTACACCTTCTGTGTCACGCGATTGCCGACCACGGAGTCGTCGGCGTGCTTCGAGCGCAATTGCTCCAGTTCCTCCAGGCATGACTGCCACAAACGGTGCGCCTCCGCACCACGACCGCTGTCGCGATACAGGCTCCCGAGCGAAATCTGCGCTCCAATCCGGTCGATGTGGTGTTGCGGCGCTGCGGGCTGCGAATCGCCCAATTCGCGCCAGACCGCAATGGCCTCCTGCAGCGACTGTTCGGCCTCGGCAAATTTCTTGAGCCCGGTCTGAATCACGCCGATCGAACTCAACGTCACGGCCAGGGTGGCCCGCTGCCGCAGGCCGGCCGGTATTCCCGAATCCAATTCCTTGAGCAACTGGGCCGCGCGCTGCCGGCTGGCCAGGTTCTGTTGAGCGTCGCCGGCGTTGCTGCCGGCCAGTTGCTGCGCCTGCTGGGCCTTGTCCAACGCCGCCGCCAGTTCCTGGAAGTCGTCCCGTGCGCGAAGCGCGTGGAAGTCCCGGTTCGATATCAACGCCTGGGCGTCAAGAAATTCGGCGTCAACGGCCGCGCGCAACGTCGCCACAGCCAGGTCGGCGTGCCGCTGTTGTTCATCGGCGTCCTCGGGACTCGAAGGGCCGGACTCGTCGGGTGGTTGCGCCAGCACGGCATAGACGGTCGCCAACTGGTAGAGTTCCCCGGACGTCTCACGGGGGATGTTCTCCAGCACGTCGCGGGCCTGTCGGAACGACCGGGCTGCATCGGCCGCGTTCCCCAACCGCTGCTGACAGCGTGCGACGTATAAATGTGCCTGGTAGAGGTTTCCCTTCAACCGCGCTACGGCGGGGTTCTCGAATGCCCGCTTGCGGCTGACGGCGACCAGCTGCTGCCAGGTGGCCAGCGCCTGTTCCTGGTGCTCCAACTTCTCCTGGTGGCGGGCAATGTTCCGTGTAATGATCCAGAGCCACTCCCCCCACACCAATGAATACGGCGCCCGCTCATGCGCCTGAGCCACGTACTCCACGGCGCGCTCGAACATCGCCAGTGCTTCAGCGTACTTGCCTTGTTTTTCATGGAGGAGGCCCAGGTTGTTCAGCGTGGCGCCCAGTTCCGCGAGACGCCTTGGGTCGTCGGGGAACTCGCGAGCCAGCGCTTCCCGCAGTGCGAATGCCTGCTGGTAGTGACTCAGGGCCGTTTCGATGTTGTCCTTGTCGGTCGCGTTCGCGAGCCCGTTGTACACATCTGCCAGCAGGGTCCGGGCTTCCGCATTTCCCTCGTCGGTCTCGAGGACTTCCTGGACGAGTGCGATGGCGTCGTCATACCGCTTCGCAAAGGCATACGCCCGACCCAATCCCAACTGCACGTCCGGGTCCTTCCACCCCCGCGTGCGGAGTTGCTCAAACAGGCGAATCGACTCCTGGTTGGCGGCGCCGGATTCGTCCAGGCGTCCCAGGTCCCCGTGAATGCGTGCGAGGCGGTAATGCGCAAGGGCCAACTCCTGCTGCAGCGTCTCGTCCTCGGCCCGCGCCTGTGTGAATTCGGTGTAGAACTTGAGGGCCGCTTCCAGCAGGTCCTCGCGCAGCGGCTGCAGGCCTGGGACGGTGAGCAGATCGCTCTCGGTGACCTGTGTCAGGTACTCGTCGACGGCGCGGCGCGCCTTGACGAAGTTCGCCTCCGCCTGCTGCTTCTGCTCCTGCACCTCAAACAGCGCGGCTGCTGTCTTTGCGGTTTCCTGTTGCGCAATTCCGCGTTGCGTCGCCTCTGCCGCCCGCGCGGCATCGGCCTGCACGCGGGCCGCCCGTTCATTGACAAATCGTTCCTGTGCCAGTCCCTCGGCTTTGTTCGCGCGGTCCGCCTCGTGCGTGGCCCGAATCGCCTGCCAGCTTGTGCCGATGATGCCGGCCAGGAGCGTCAGCGCGACCAGCGCGGTAGTCGCGAGGGCCGCCTTGTTCCGCCGCGCGAACTTGCTGAACCGGTATCCGGCCGATGGCGGGCAGGCCAGGACCGGCTCATCGTGCAGATAGCGCAGCACGTCGAGCGCAAACCCGTTGGCCGATTCATAGCGCCGCGTCCGGTCCTTCTCCAGCGCCTTCATGACGATCCAGTCGAGGTCCCCCTTCACAAGCTGGCTCAGCTTGCGAGGCTCCGTTTTGCGCTGTGCCGACACGCTCGGCAGCGTTTCGACCAGTGACGAAAGCCGCGTGCTCGGCTTTTGCGGCTCCTCCTCGCGGATGATCCGCCGGATTTCGTCGAACGCGGCCGCTTTCAACCGCGATCGGTCGAAGGGGGTCGTGCCGGTCAGCAGCTCATACAGCAGCACGCCCAGCGAGTAGATGTCGGTCCGCGTGTCAATGTCGCCACCGCTCAGCGCCGCCTGTTCGGGGCTCATGTACAGCGGCGTACCGATCATCTGGCTGTAGCCGGTGTACAGCGTCTTGTCCGTCAGCGGGCCGCTGATCGCTTTAGCCACGCCGAAGTCAATGACCTTCACGACCGGCTGATCGTCGTGTACCGCCACA
>CAZWGW010000350.1:0-7246 GCA_964633565.1 uncultured Planctomycetaceae bacterium | reverse complement strand
CGGACCAAGTCCGACTCCCAGTCCGGGCGGCGTCGCATGCCGGCCAAGCCGAGTTTGACGCAGGCCCGGTCGGGCGGCAGCGCAGGAAGCGCGCTTGCGTCCAGCCATTCGCTCGTCTCGCCAAGCGCGGCGGTGACCGGGGTGCGATCGGCCGCAAGCGTGGTCACCGCGCGGACTTCCGCCAACGGCGCCATCCCCAGTGAACCGCGCTCCGGTTCTTTGACGTCGACAAGATCGGCGCCGCCGTCGAGCGCTTCCCGAGCTTCGTCGAGGCTGCGGACACTGACCAGCAGTTGGGGAATGCGTTCACGGTGAGGGGTCAGGTGTCCGGAATTCAGTTCTGGCGGCAGCAGGCGTAATCGGCGAACAAGTCGCCTCCCGCCAAAACTGAATTCTGGACACCCGACCCCGGCCATAGTTTGTACCGCGTCCCCTGCTCGAAATCCCGCATCGCTCCCTGACAACGCCAGCGTGATCCGCCTTGTCGCGGGCGGGGCACGGAGTGACCCGCCTACTTTGTCGCCGTCTTCCGCAGCGGCTTGCCCGCCAGCGCGCCGGTCGCCTGGTCGTGGAAGACGGCCGGCACGCCGTTCACGAAGACGTAAGCGAGGCCGCGGGCGTACTGGTGCGGATCGTCGAATGTGGACGTATCAATGAACACGTCCGGGTCGAACACAACAATATCCGCCGCCTGTCCGACGCGGAGGTAACCACGATCCGTCAGCCCGAGGATGTCAGCGGGAAGACCGGTCGCGCTGCGAATCGCCTGCTCCAGCGGCAGGACCTGCTCCCGGATGGAATAGTGCCCGATCTTGCGCGGGAACGTGCCGTAGTAACGCGGGTGCGGCTTGTCGGCGTTGGGGAGCGCGGCCCGGCCGTCGGAGGCAGTCGCCACCCAGGGGAGCTGCATCGCCTCGCGGACGTCGTCTTCGTTCATGCCGAAGTTGACGATCCCCGCCCCTCCGTTCTGGGCGATCTGGACCGTGATGTCGAGCGGCGTGGCGCCGGCGTCCGCGGCGACCTCCGCCAGCGACCGGCCGGTCCACTCCGGGTGATACCCGCAGCGCACGAAACGGATGGCGTTGCCGTCGTCCTTCTTGCGGATACTATCGGCGATCTCCTCCTTGAGTCGCGGACCGGTCTCGGGGTCGTTGAGGCGTTTGATGAGTTCCTGGTCCCCGCCGGCACGGGCCCAGGTCGGGATCACCGTCGCTTCGAGCGAAGTGCTCGACGCGATGTAGGGATACTGATCGGCCGTAGCGACCTGCCCGGCTTTGCGGGCCTCCTCGATCCGCAGCGCCGCCTGCCGCAACAGGCCCCACGCCTCGCGGCCCGACGCCTTGAAGTGCGATGCATGCACGGGCAGGTGCGCGCGGCGGCCAATCTCGAGCAGTTCTTCGACCGAGGCCAGAAGCTCCAGCCCTTCATTTCGCATGTGGCTCACGTAGATGCCGCCCCCCGCGCCGATCACTTCCGAAATCGCGACCAGTTCATCCGTGTCGGAGTAACAGCCGGGGACATAGATCAGGCCGGTCGACATGCCCCATGCCCCCTCCTGCATGGCGACCCCCGCGAGTCGTTTCATCTCGGCAAGTTCGTCAGCGGTGGCTGGGCGGTTGTCGTTGCCGACGACCCGTTCACGGAGCGCTCCGTGCGGCAGCAGGTGGGCGACGTTGGTGCCGGCGCCGTGCTCTTCGATCTTCGTGTAATACGGGCCGACGTCGACCGGTCCCGCGCCGCAGTTGCCGGTCACGATCGTGGTGCAGCCCTGCATCAGGAAATTGACGTTGGCTCGCGTATCGGCGTCGGTAATCGGCTTGTCGCTGTGGTTGTGCAGGTCGATGAAGCCGGGCGCGACGATCCTGCCGCCGCACTCGATGATCTGCGGTGTGCCGGAGTACTCAAAATCCCCGACGGCCACGATCGCGGCACCCTTGATGCCGACGTGACCGACGTAAGCCGGCTGTCCTGCGCCGTCATGGATGATGCCGTTCCTGAGGACGATGTCGACGGCGACCGGTTCGGCCGCTTGTGGGGGATTACCCTGCAGTGAGAGGCGAACCAAGGCGAGGAAAAGCAGACTCAGGCGGCGCATGGTGATTCTCCCGGTCGGACGTGGGACGAGTCTAACACCATGCGGGTACGGCAGAAAGCGGCTGTAGGACGGACTGGTAGTCCGTCCGTTCTTCAAGCGGGACGCCGACGTTGCATACGGACGGACTACCAGTCCGTCCTACAGGTCTGGATCACTTGCTCGCGTGGTGGTCCACGTAGCTCTCAGCGTGCTGCCGATCGGAGAAGGTCATCAGCACGCGGCCCGACTTGTCGAGCACGTCCCACCGGTGCGGCGTGCCGGAGCGCTGTCCGGCTGTCGCCTCATTCAGCCATTCGCCCAACTCATACCCACGATATTCCACCCGCTGCACATACTGCCTGTTCAAGGCCGCTCTCCTGCACCTTGCCGCGCGCCCCGGGAAAGTACTTTTCCGGGGCAATCTGGGGACGGACGCCAAGCCGCGGCAGTCGGCAGCCCCTGGCCCGAGATCAACCCGGCTGCACGTGGTCGGCTACAGAATACCGTGAAGGTGGGGCGGGAGTGCAAGTCACCTGTCGTGGAATCGGGCGCAGCTTCGCGCGGAATTCATGTTTGCCGCGTCTGTGCCACGCGCGCTTGCGACGGCGCGAGCACAGCGGCTACGCCAGGCGTCAGTTGGCCGCTTGCACTTCCAGTTCGTTGACGACCTTGCGCACACCCGGCTCCAGCCGCGCCAAGACCTCGGCCATCTTCCTGGCACTGGCCGACTCGACCGTCCCGCGAAGCGTCAGCACCCCGCCGTCGTCGATCTGCATCTGGATCGGCAGCGGCGTCGGAGGCGCAACGTCAGCCGCAGGGGGCGCCTCGGCAATGCGCGTCAAGCGCGTGGTCAGATTGGCGGCGATCGCGTCCGGCGTGGGGCGGTTGTAGGTGAACCCCAGCCGCTGCTGGGGACGGAGCGAGATCGCGCGCTGGGCATTCCGCGACTGCTGGCTCTGCTGGCCGCCGTAGTCGCCCCCCTCGCCATAGCCGGCGCCGCCGCCGCGGCCCCCCTGCAGAGCGCCGAAGTTGGCCGACTGGCCGCCGCGGGTGCCGAAGTTCCCCGACTGCTGGCCGCCGGTGGCCGGGTTCGCTCCGATGAAGCTGTCCGCGTTCCCCCTGCCTCCCACGAAGCCGCTCTGGCCGACTTGAGACGCCAACGAGCCAGTCTCCGCCAGTGCCGGTCCCCCCGCTTGCAGTCCCCCCTGCTGCGTGCCAGCGGTCAGTCCACTGGCCTGCCGGCCCTGTGTCGCACTCGACGTACTGCGCGACGAAGACGAGGTGCTGCCAAGTTGGTTAAAGCTGCCGCCGCTCTGGGAGACGGCGCCGGAGTTGCCAAACAGGCTGTTGGTCTGGGCAGCGGCGGTACCGGTAACCACCGCCAACGCAGTTGCGGCCAGCGCCCACTCAATGGTGTGCCGTATGGACTTCCGCATGATGTCGCCTCAGTTGCCGTGGGGAGCCGTGAGACCGGGGTCTTGTTCCGCTATTCTACTGTTTCGACGACGCACGGGGGAGCCCCAGCATTAAACCCGGCACCATCCCCCTGGAATCGGACGAATTCCAGCTTTCTTTCGCCGCTCACGGGTCGGATGGAGCCTGGGACACTGGCGTCTGGCCAGGCTTCAGTCGGATCCTGCCGGCCGGTGAGGCGTCTTCCGGATCGGATTGGCCTCCTGAAATTGTCACGACGGCACTGTTCTCCAGGAGTTCATCGAACCGGGCCTGCAACTGCCGGATCGAGGCTCTCGATTGATTGTCTTCAATCGTATACGCCGCCGGGACGACGACGTTCTCCGGCCTGACGGCGTTGGCCTGCGCTGCCCCAGCCGCTTCCCCCACGACGCCCTGGTCTGCAGGACTAGTCTCGCGCGTCGCCGTTTCCGGCTTCGGCTTTCCGGGAAGCGTCACCTTGGCGAACCGGGAGTAAAGTTTCTCCCCATCAGGCGACTCGTAGCACACACGCAGCGAACAGACCGCTGTGTGCATGCCCGGGCGCGTGTAGGGGATGAAGACCTGGTAGGCGGCGCCCAGGTTTGTCTCGCGCAGGAACGCGTTCCAGGTTGTCGAATCGAACGTAAACTGGTGGATCGGCTGCTGCTGTTCTTCGATCGTGCCATAGTCGTCAAAGACGTAGATTCGCAGTTTACCGTCGACCTGAACGGGCTCCTTGTGGCGGGGCGTCATGAACAGGATCTGTCCGGCAAACCCCCGCGCCGGGAGCTTGTCGAGACCGGTCCCCTCCGCCGGCTCCCACAGGCAGAGCACTTCCACGACTGGGTCCTTCTCGGTCGCCTGCGGCAGCCGATGCCCCAGCGGCGGAAGATTCAGGTCGAGTGACTGGCAGCCTGCGAGCAGGCACAGGCCGCCGATCATCAGGCCGTGACGGAGAACCGCGGGGAGGGATGTCGACATGAGTGGGGTCCGGATCGAATTGCGGATTCCGTGCGCGAGTCATCGCGGGGCGGCGCGTGTGTGGCCGGCCTGCTGGACGCGCGACCTGCCGAAGAGTCCCTTCCGCGGGGCGATCTCTGACGCGGCGGAGGTCTTGTCCGGCGGCGGCACCGGCGCGCCCGGCAGGGGCGGAACGAACGACGGCTCCATCTCGCCGGGGGGCGTCGCCGGCGCGCTCGACGGCTGGCCCGGAATCCCGAACAGCGGACCATGAACCTCCTCCGCCTCGTCCACGAAGAAGTGGATGCGGCCGATCTCGACCTCCTTGACCAGTTCGGAATCTGCGTCGTTGTGGATGATGCGCGGCGTGAGGAAGACCAGCAGTTCCGTCCGCCGTTGCGTGCGGAAGTCGGAGCGGAAGGCGGGTCCAACGAGGGGGAGGTCCCCCAGCCACGGGACTTTGCGCTCGTCGTGGACGTCGCGCTTCGTGATCATGCCCCCCACGACGACCGTCTGCCCGTCGGGCACCTTGACGGTCGTAAGGGCGTTCGTGATGTTCTTGATGGGAGATTCGATGACGTTGCCGGTCGCGGCGTCGGTGAAGATCGGCACCCCGGTGCCCGGGTACTCGCTCTTTTCGGCGGCGACCTCCATCACGATCTGGCCGTCGCCGCTGATCCGCGGCGAGACTGTGAGGATGATGCCGGCCGAATCGTAGTTGACGATCGGGAACGCCTGGCCCGTGTTGGTGATGTTGATGTCTTCGACGCGCGGCACTTCCTGCCCGACCTGGACCTGAGCGAGCTGGTTGTCGAGCGCCTGGACCATCGGCCGGCTCAGGATATTGACGGTGCGATGTGCCGAGAGCGCCCGCAGCAGCATACTGACGGACTCGGAACTGGCGGACAGGACCAGTCCGCCGAATCCCAGTTCGTCATTGATGCGACCCAGGGCGAAGTTGGCCAGTCCCTGACTGCCGACCTTGCCCGACCCCGGCACAGCGGTGTTGTTGCCCAGAGGATTGTTATTAAACAGGAACCCAGGCTGTCCGGCCTGCGAGATGATGCTCGTCGAGGTGATCTGGTTCCCGCCGGCCGTCGTCTCGGTCGTGGAGATTGTGGTGATATCTTCCGACGTGAGAATGCTCCGGCGGAACAGCAGCGAGTCCTGGAACCCCAGTTCCACGCCGAACTCGTCCGTGTCGTTCAGCTCGACTTCCACGAGCAGCGCCTGGATGACGACCTGCTGCGGCTCCCGGTCGAGGTCCTTGGCGAGTTTTTCGATCATCGGGAAATACGACGGCGTGGCGCTGATGATCAGGCTGTTGGTCGTCAGGTCCGGTGTGACGATGAATTCCTGCTGCAGCAACTGGCTCGTGCTGATGCGGTCGGGATCGAGTTGCGCCAGCGCCCGCTGATCGGCGAGGAACTGGTTGATCGCGGCGGCGGCCAGGTCCGCCTGGCTGTTATTCAGCCGGATGACGTGGATCTCGCGACTGCGTGAGTCGCTTTCATCGAGACGGAACAGGATGCCCTGCACCATGTCCATGACTTCCGCCCCGCCGATGGCAATGACCGAGTTCGTCCGCGGGTCGGCCGAGAACCTCAACGGAATCAGGGCGCTGCTGGCCCCCTCGGCTCCCGCCACCTGAATGCCGATCTGCTGTTGCTGTTGCTGCTGCTGCTGGGCGCCAAGAATGGAATCGAGCACCGTGACGGCCGACGTGGCATCGGCGTTCTTCAGGGGAAAGACCTTGATCTCCGCGACGGTGGCGCTCGGCTGATCGAGCACGCGGATCAGTTCCGCCATCAATTCCATGCTCGCTTCGGGAGCGGTGACGGTGAGGCTGTTGGTGCGGATGTCGGCGCTGACCCGGATGTCGGAGAGCAGCCCGGAGCGGACCAGACGCTCGTCCTCGAAGATGCCGGCCCCCACCAGTCCCTGGGCGGCGGGGTTCTTGGCCACGTACTCCAGGACAACCGCCTTCGGTTCGCGCAGAATCTGCGTCGTCTGCGTTCCGGCGCCTCCCGCGGCAACCGCCTGCTGCGTGCCGGCCACGCCGGTCGGCGGGCTGAGGACGCTCTGCAGCAATGCGTTGAGGAAGTCGGCCGTCTCGTCGGCGATGGCGTTGTTCAGTCGGAACACCTGCAGTCGGTTGACGGAATCCGGTCCTTCCTTGTCGATCTTGCGGATGAGCGTCGCGATCTCGGTCAGGTCGTTGGGCTGCGCCTGTACGATGACGGCGTTGGCGCGGACGTCGGCCGTCGCCAGGATCTTCGTGCCCAGGCCCAACCGCGTGGCGTAAAAGTCCTCGAGGTTCGTCACAACCTGCGTGGCGACGGCGTGCTTCAGAAAGAAGACTTCGACCTCCGTCGACGGATCGATCGGCTGGTCGAGGTTGCCGATCAGGCTGTGGATCTCGTCGAGCATCGTCTGCGGGGCGAGGATCAGCACGGCATTCGGCTTGACGACCGGCACGAATGAAGCGGCCGCTCCGGTCGCCGCGCCCGCCCCCTGGGTGCGGCTGCGGAGCGTGCCCAACTGCTCGTACGACGTCGTCAACAGGGTCGCCAGAGACTGCGAGTCGACGTGCTGCAGGAAGAAAACGTCGACCGCCGGCGTGGTGCCGATCGCCAACTGCTCGATGGCGTTGATGATCTCGACGACCTTCTGCACGTCGGCTTCGTTGCCGATCAGCATCAGCAGGTTCAGCTCGGGGATCACCTCCATCTTGACTTCGCTCTTGAGGCCTTCCAGCAGGATCCTCAGCAGGGCCTC
>CAZWGW010000349.1:0-7270 GCA_964633565.1 uncultured Planctomycetaceae bacterium | reverse complement strand
ACGCGACGGCGGGCTGCGGGGGCATGTGCGGGCGTCCGGTAGTGACATCGGTATCAGGGGCCGCCTAAACTTCGGCCTTTCCCCAGCGTCGCCGAATTCGCCGTGAATTCGACGACGGCCTCACGCAGGACCTGTGACGGAAACAATGGACTATTTTACGGTCATCCTGCTCGGTGTCATTCAGGGAATTGCCGAGTTTCTGCCGGTCAGCTCATCCGGGCACCTGGTCATTGCCGCCGCCCTGTTCACGCGTCTGGGTTATTCCTCGGGAAACCTGCAGAGCATCGAGGTCAACATTGCGCTGCACGTCGGCACGCTGCTGTCGATCGCCGTCGTCTATCGGCGGCATTTTGCGGAGGTTTTGCGCCGCCCGCGACTGATGCTGGCGATTGTCGCGGCCACGCTGCCGCTGATTCCGGTCGCACTGCTGCTGAAAGAGACGATTGACCGCCTGTTCGAAACGCCCCTGGTCGCCGGCGGCATGCTGTGCGTGACGGCCCTCCTGATGGGCCTTGCGCGGCGCGTCGAGCGCGGGTCACGCGGACGCGAGGGGATCGGAGTCCGTGAGGGATTGCTCATCGGCCTGTTCCAGGCGGCCGCCATCCTCCCGGGGCTCTCCCGGTCCGGGTCGACGATCTTCGGGGGCCTCGTCGGCGGACTCAAGCGGGACGCGGCCACGCACTTCTCATTTTACATTGGCTTCGTGGCCATTCTGGGGGCTGCCGTGCTGTACGGCCGCAAGCTGTGGGAACAGGGACCGGCCGACGTGGCGCCGGGACCGATGCTGGCGGGGGCGGCGACGTCGTTCCTCGTCGGCGTGCTCGCGCTGCGGGGGCTGCTCAGCGTCGTGCAGCGGCAGAAGCTGCACTGGTTTGCCTGGTACTGTGGCGTTGTCGGCGCGGCGACGGTCGTCTGGCAACTGTCGCAATGATCGAACGTGCCCGCGGATCCTCGCCGGTTCGCGTCCACATTCTTCTGTTGGCGGAATCGACGCGGAGGCCGGTGGAGAGGGGGACCAGCATGAATGCGGCACGGAACTCCGTGCCACGACGTCAGGCGGCGCGCCGTGAGTCCCGGTCCGCAGCCGATCCGAGTGCTGCGCACAACAGGTCCAGCGTGCGTTGCGTCGCTCCCTGCTGGGATTGGACCAGCTCCCGCGCAGCCTGCCCCATTCGCCCGGCGGCGGGTCCGTCCCGCAGCAGCCGTCGGACCTCGCGCGTCAGCTCGACTCGATCGTGGACGACCGATACGGCGCCGCGAGACTGGAGCAGCTCGACGGCGTGCCGGAAATTCCAGGTATTCGGGCCGAGGAGGACCGCCGCCCCATAGCCGCACGGCTCGAGCATATTCTGGCCGCCGCGGCGACTCAGACTTCCGCCGACAAAGGCGACGTCGGCCAACCCCCAGCAGGCCGCCAACTCACCCAGCGTGTCGAGCAGCAACACCGGTCGGTCTCCCGCAACGGAGCTCGCATTGCCGCGCAGGTTGTCCGACCGTCGGACCAGCGGCAGACCGGCCGCTCGAACGAGGGCGGCGGCCTCGTCGAACCGCTCCTGGTGCCGTGGCGCGAGGACCAATCGCAGCTCGGGAATCTCAGTTTGCAGATCACGATAACACTCGAGGACGAGCTGTTCCTCCGGGGAATGCGTACTGCCGGCGACGAACACCAGGTCTCCCGGCGCGATTGCCAGCGCCGCTCGCAGTCCGCGCGTGCGCGGGTTGTCGCGGACGGTCTCGACGCCGTCGAATTTGACCGATCCGGTGACGACCGTGCGCTGACCGCAGGCGCCGAGCTGCATCAACCGTTGCCGATACTCTTCCGTTTGCACTCCCAGGCGGGCGAACCGTCGCAGAGTCGGACGCATGATCGGGCGGATCCAGCGATACCCGCGAAAACTCCGTTCGCTGATGCGTCCGTTGATCAGCATCAGCGGCACACCCGACGCGTGCGCCTGGCGCACAAAATTGGGCCAGAGTTCGAGTTCAGCAAGTGCAATCAGGTCCGGCCGGACGCAATCCAGCGCGTTGCGGACGGCCCAGGTGAAGTCGAGGGGAAAGTACACCACGCAACAGTCCGGGTATGTCTGTTGAGCGACGCCGTGGCCGGTGTGCGTCGTGGTGGAGAGCCAGATTTCGGCGTCGGGGAGGCGCTGGCGCAGCCCGTCGATGATGGTGCGCAGGAGGAGGACCTCGCCGACGCTGACGGCGTGCAGCCAGATGCAGGTCCGGCGGGACTGCCGCACGGGGAGCCGGCCCCACAACTTCTGTCGCCAGCCGGTGCGGTATTTCCCGAGGCGCAAGGCCCGATAGACCAGGAGCGGAGATGCGATTCCCAGCAGCACCAGGTACGCCAGGTTGATCATCCAGCCGACCACGGGTTTCCCTTCCCGAACGATGTCCGTTGTGCGGCGGGAGGATAGCGGGGCGTCGGAAACGGGACTATGGCAATCGGTGGGGTCGTGGGACGGCGACGCCGACCGGTTTCCGCGAATCGGCGCATTCGTCTGTTTGCGCGGGGTCAATTCCGGGTTATGATGCAGGGGAAGGGTTTTCGGAGACGAGGAGCTGCATGCGCTTCGAGCAGCAGGTTCAGTACGCATCCGCCACGGACATCGGGCTGCGTCGCCGCAATAACGAAGACGCCTGCATCGCGCGCCTCTGCAGCGACGAAGACGAGTTTCGCCGGCGGGGCCATCTGTTCGTCGTGGCGGACGGCATGGGGGGCCACGCAGTGGGGGAGCTGGCCTCGCGACTGGCGGTGGAGACGGTGCCGCATACGTTCTACAAGCACAAAGAGGGGGACGCCCGGGCCGCGCTGCTGGCGTCCATCACCGCGGCCAACGGCGCGATCCATGCGCGCGGCACTCAGAACCGCGACTTTCAGCGGATGGGGACGACCTGCACGGTGCTGACGCTGACGTCCCGGGGAGCCGTGATCGGACACGTCGGCGACAGCCGCGTCTACCGGATCCGCCGCGACCAGGTGCACCAGTTGACGTTCGATCACAGCCTGCAATGGGAGTTGCGGCGGCACAACAAGCGGCTGCCGGACGAGCTGAAGATGCTCGACAACCGCAACATCATCACGCGCTCGCTCGGTCCGGAAGCGACGGTGGAGATCGATCTGGAAGGTCCGCATCCGATCCTGCCGGCGGACGTCTACCTCGTCTGCTCGGACGGCCTCTCCAGCCAGGTGAGCGATGAAGAGATCGGCGCGATTGTCCGGGAGTTGTCGCCGGCCCAGGCGTGCCGGCTGCTCGTGCATCTGGCGAACCTCCGCGGTGGGGCCGACAACTGCACGGTGGTCACTGTCCGCATCGGCGACCTGCCCGCCAACGTCGAGGTCGAGCCGCCACCGCCGCCGGATCCCGAGCCGCAGCAGAGCCCGTTTGGCTGGGAGTGGCTCGTCGGATTCTGGCTGGTCGCGATGGCGCTCGTCGGCGGGCTGTCGCTGTTGTTGTTTGGACGCGTGCCGGAGGGAGCCGTCGTAACGTGCGGCGGCACGATCGGGCTCATCGGGATGGGGGCAGCCGCGTGGAAGCGAATTCGCGCGCGGCGCCCGAACTCCGGGGAAGGGCAGACGGTGTACTCGCGTCCGCACCGTACGGCCGTCGCCAAATCCAGTCAGGCGCTGGTGGAGTCGCTGTCCGGAGTGGAGCGTGATCTGCGGCGCGCGGCGCAGGAGGAGGAGTGGAACGTGGAATGGGAAGACCACCAGCAGGCGCTCGCGTCGGCGGCGGAGGCGGTCCAGCAGAAACGGTTTGCGCGGGCCGTGCGGGACTTTGCCCGGGCGATCGACATCCTGATGAGCGACCTGCCCAAGCGCCGCGCCGCCGCCGCCAGCGCCCTGGCGAATGCCGCGGCCGGCGAACGCTGACCGTCTCCCCTCACTGGTTGCGTCCACCACGGACAATCCAACGCAAGGACGTGCGATGCAGCAGGATTCACGTCAACCCGGAACGGACGATTGGGAGCGGTGGATTCGTTTCGAGGCGATTTGCATACTAACCCGAAGCGTAAGCGAGGGAATCGGACGACGACACGACCCAGCCCCTCGCTTACGCTTCGGGTTACGATCGAATGTACGGTTCTGCTTCCTGCTGCTCGCGCTGCTCGCATCGGTGGCGCGGGCGCAGGCCGAAGACGGCCGTCCTGCCGTCTGGCCGCAGTTTCGCGGTCCGACGGGCCAGGGACTGGCAGTGGCCGCATCGTTGCCGACCCGGTGGAACGAGAAGGACCACGTCGTCTGGAAGACTGAAGTCCCCGGGCTGGGCCACTCCTCGCCGGTCGTCTGCGGCGATCAGGTCTGGGTGACGACCGCGTCGACCAATGGATCGGCGCTGGGCGCGGTCGGGATCGATCTCGCATCCGGCAAAACGTTGCACAGCCTGACACTCTTTCGGCCGCAGGACATTGAGGAGATCCATCAGGACAACAGCTACGCCTCCCCCACGCCGGTGATCGAACCGGGCCGGCTGTACTGCCACTTCGGGCGCTACGGGACGGCGTGCGTCGATACATCAACCGGCGATGTGTTGTGGACGAACCGCGATCTGGTCGTCGAGCACCAGGGGGGGCCGGGAAGTTCACCGGTGCTGTGCGACGACGTGCTGATCGTCAACTGCGACGGAGCGGATGCGGCGTACGTCGTGGCGCTCGACAAACAGACCGGGCAGATTCGCTGGAAACGGGACCGCAGCGCGCCGTTCCGCACGGACCCCGTGACGCACCGCGCATTTTCGACGCCGCTGGTGATCGAGACGGCCGGCCGGCGGCAGGTCGTAAGTCCCGGCGCGGACCAGTTGCAGGCGTACGATGCGCTGTCCGGGGAGGAATTGTGGCACGTGCGTTATGTCGGGATCTCGACGGTCCCCTGTCCCGTCGGGGGGGATGGCATGATCTACTTCTGCACGGGGTTCTATGAACCGGAACTGTGGGCGGTGCGGACGGACGGCAGCGGCGACGTGACGGAGTCGCACGTCGTGTGGAAGTTCAGCGGCGCGGTCCCAAACACTCCCTCGCCGATCCTCGTCGACGGGCGGATCTACCTCGTTTCGAACACGGGAGTCGGCACCGTGGTCGACGCAGCAACCGGCAAGAAGCTGTCGCAGTTCCGGCTGGGTGGCAATTACTCGGCATCGCCGCTGTATGCAGGGGGGCGGCTGTACTTCTGCAGCCACGAGGGGTTGACGCGGGTCGTCGAGCCGGGGGACCGGCCGAAGGTGATCGTCGGCAATCGGCTGGCGGGAGAGATCAAGGCATCGCCGGCGGCGGCGGGGAATGCGCTGATCCTGCGCACGGACAAGGCGGTGTACCGGATTGAGGAGGGGCGCGGTGGGGAGTAATGCACGGCGGGGGTGTGGCCGGGGCTGCACGATCCAGGAGTGGGCGTGAGTTTATGCTTGCACGACATTCGCAGGTTGGGCACTCTATCAGGGAACGACGAAGCCCCGGCACGGCGCGCCGGGGCTTCGTCCACATTTTTAAGTCGTGTGTGCTTATGTTCGACGAACTCAGTACAAAACCTTGCCAAGCGCCCATTGACCAGCCCCGGCCACCCGTCGTGCGCCGAGACATGCTTCCAAACCATTGTCCAGGTTCGATTGCATGAGGCCGCCATGCATTACCGTACCCGTCTCCAACGCCCTCGCGCCCTCAACGATCCGGGGCACGCGCACGAACTGACCTTCTCGTGCTTCCACCGCTTTCCATTCCTGTCGCGCGAGCGAACCTGCAAGTGGCTCGCTGATGCGATCCGGTCGGCGAAGATCGAACTTGCATACGACTTGTGGGCGTACGTATTCATGCCGGAACATGTGCATTTGATTGTTCGCCCGCGCGAGCGCGAATACGATGATTCAGACTTCCTGCAGCGAGTGAAGGAGCCCGTGGGGCGTAAGGGCGTGCAATTCCTGAAACGAAATGCCCCCGACTGGCTGCCTCGCATCCGTCAGCAGCGTGGCACGCGAATCGAGCACCACTTCTGGCAGCCAGGCCGCGGCTTCGACCGCAACATCGAAAAGCCACGGACACTGCAGGAGATGATCGACTACATCCATTTGAACCCAGTGCGGCGCGGGCTTGTGGAGTTCGCCCGCGATTGGAAATGGTCGAGTGCCGGTTGGTACGAGGGGCGGCCGTTGAACGATCTGGAGCCGGACCCAATACCGTGGGAGTGGCTGGAGGGCGTGGTGTAAGTTATCAACAGCAGTCAAAACGGGGTGGCCGGGACTGGGCAAGCCCAGGAAAATCGGCTGTGCGTGCCCTGCAGCGAGCGTTGCTGAACGTGATTTGCAGACAAAGCGAAGCCCCGGTGAACGGGCTTTCGCCATCCCGTGTAACTGCTATGTCGTAGCCGTAGCCACCGCCTTCATTGCACAATTTCCACCAACCCGGGCGCGGCACTCGAAGTTCGTTCGCCAAGCACATCTCGATTGCTTGTCCATGATGATTCGACTCAACAACCACCCTTCGGACGCCAAAGTCCATCATCAGATAGTGTCCAAGCCATGCAGATAACGGCCTCTCACCGGCTTGGCGCGGCAGGCATTCGCGACGGAACCGATCAAGGGCGATTTCAAGACGGGCTATTGGTGGCAGATCTTATGACATTTCGCCGCTCGATTCGCACCCCCGCCGGGGCTTCGTCCAACTGCAAAGAACTCTTTATTCGACCGTGCGCGGTTACCGCAAAGCCGCCTCATCTTGATTGGGCAGCCCCGGCCACACGTTGAGTCAACGCTCGGAACTATTCCCCCGGCCCCTCGAGATACGTGTAGCCGTTCAGCGCCTCCTCGTAGAACTTCACGAACCGCCCGGCCTGCTGGTGGTCGATCCGCCCTTCGCGGACGGCGTACTCGACGGCGCTCTGCAGCCGGTCGATCAGTTCCTTGCCGCGGAACTCGACGTAGTCGAGCACTTCCAGCACGGTGTCCCCCTTGACCATCGCTTCCAGTTGCACCTCGCCGGTGGGGGAGAGGTCGACGTGGACGGCGTGCGTGTCGCCGAACAGGTTGTGCAGGTCGCCCAGGATCTCCTGGTACGCGCCGATCAGGAACGCGCCCATGTAATAGGGAGAGCCGTCGAAGCGATGCAGCGTGAGCGTGCGCTTCACGTCGCGGCGGTCGATAAACGTGTCGATCTTGCCGTCAGAGTCGCACGTCACGTCGCACAGTACGGCGTGGCGGTTCGGCCGCTCCAGCAGGCGGTGGATCGGCAGGATCGGAAAGAGCTGGTTGATGGCCCAACTGTCGGGCATCGACTGGAACAG
>CAZWGW010000348.1:0-7295 GCA_964633565.1 uncultured Planctomycetaceae bacterium | reverse complement strand
TCATCGGTCTTTGTCTCAAGGGCGAGCGCCTGCTCAAAATACGCGCGAATGGTCGTCAGGTCGGTGTTCGGGTACTGGTCGCAGACACTGTGTCGGCGATACGAATCCCGGATTTCGTTGCAGAGCTTGATCTGGAAGCCGCGCACAAACAGAGACTCCGCTCGATCCGGATACAGGTCGAACATCACGCCGGGCAGGTCGACTTCCAGAAACAGATCGGGTTCCCCCGGGCCCGCCGGCAGGTCGATCGATTCCGTGAAAGTCGGCGGAATCGCCCGATACTGCCATGCCTCAAACATGCCGGCAATCACGGCGACGCCGTAGATTGCAAACAGGAAACGATAGCGCCGGAGCCGGCCCGTCCACATCCAGACACAGAATGTCAGGCCCGGCACCGCGATCAGCAACAGCAACAGGGGCCACACCGGCCAGCCTGTCACGTACGCGCCATACGCCGCAACGGCGCACGCGCCGAATGCGATGCGGCGCCACAGGCGACCCGGATTGCCGGCCGTTTCGTTCACGCCAGGCCTCGCTGAATGCGGCGATCGCTGACCTTCCAGATGAAGGAATCGAAATAATAGTGCGTCAATGCAAACGCGTCGGCGAGCGCTAATGAAACGACGGCATATCCCTCTCCCGGAGTCATTTCCGACAGGCCCAGCGCGGGAATCGCCTGGTACAGGGTTGGATAATGCACCCAGCCGAAGAGAAACCCGCCGACCGGACCTCCGCTGAGCGTGTGAAACGCCACGGAATAGAAGAGGCCCATGAAAATGAACGCCGCCACATGGCCCGGCCGCACCAGGCGCGCCACGAAACGACTCTCCGAGGACGCGGGCTGCAACTGGCGGCGGAGATACCAGTACACGATCACCGAATACTGCAGGCCGTGCATGATGCGATGCGCCACCCCGAAAACCAGCACATTGGCCGTCTGCCACGCGCAGAAGTACCAGAGGAAGTAGCTGCTCGCGATAAACAGATACTTGACCGGGTTGATCCGGTGTCCTTGCGCCAGTGACCAGAGGACATGCGCCAGATAAATGGCCGCATAGGCTGCCGTGACGGACCAGCTTACGGTCACGACGGACCGGACGAAGTCCTGTGTTACGGGAATACGGAGCCGATACAGTTCCCGCACGAGCACGGGCATGAACAGGGGGGACGTCAGCAGCATGTTGCCGAACAGGACCCAGTTGAGGACGAGGTCAAACCGCCCCGTCGACGGCGTGCCGGTGCTGCCCTTGAAATCATAGATGCGCGCGAAACCGTGCTGCTGCATGAGGCTGTGCTGGTGGTCCCACAGGATCACCAGCATGGCCATTGTGATCGGGGCCCATTTCAGGCCGGCAATGCACATCAGGAAGATGACCAGCGGGCCCACGTACAGCCGATCACCCCATTGGCGCCGCTCTTGCGGGATCCCGTACGTCCGCAGCCAGGACGCAAAGTGATGCGGAACGGTGATCCACAAGCCGAACGTCACCAGCGCCACGCCGTTGAGCCACTGCTGGCTCGCCAGCGCGATGCCTGTCGCCAGAAACGGCAGGCAAAGAAACCAGAACAGGTCGAGACGAGGGGTCAGGATGTAGCCGGTACGAAACACAATCAATTTACGTCCGATACACGACCTGCGGCATTGAAGCCTGCCGTGATCGGAATGTCCAGCCCGTACACCGTAATGACGGGTCTTCCGGACGCGACCCCGGAGACGCGCGGCAGCACGAAGGGCCGACCAGCGGTGTGATTGTCGCGGGAGTGCGGGCAGCGCCGGTCAGTCGTTTCCGGTCGCGGCATCGTCCCGCGGCGGCAGCGGGATCTCTGTTCCGTACGGCACGGTTGTCGTTGCGCTGGCCGGTTGGGCGTCGACTCCGGCCTTCTGCGGCGTGTCCGGTGGTGCGCCGGCGACGACGATTCTTGCGATTCGGAGCGTCGCCGGCCCTCCCACGCGCGATGTGACGACGCGGGCCGGCTGCGACAGGACGGCGCCGTTGCCGCCGGATGCCGGCGACTCCAGCGCCAACTGGATTTCGGTGCCGTCGGGATAGGCCACATGGACGTCGAATGCCTGCGGTGGGGACGCGGTCCCCAACGGGTTGCCCCATTCGAAGCGGCCGGCATAGCGGAGTTGATAGGAGTTGTTGCCCGCCGTCACTTCGGGTGAGGTCAGCGACTCGCCGTTGTAGCGCACGTCGATCGTCGCCAGATGCAGCATCCACGCGGGGGACGCTTTGAGCACGAAATCGTCCGGCCCGAACAGCACTCGCGGCTGGCCTTCGAGCGATGCGGTGACGGCCGCGAGGACGTGCGGCGGCGTGGCGTCCGGACCGAGCCGGGCCGCGCAGCGGAGCAGCACGGGCGCCGGGATCGACGCGATGATCTGTTCGTTACTGAGCCACTTCAGCAATTTCTCGCGCTGGTTGGATGTTTCATACAGCGAGACGAGGAAGACCTGGCTCTGCGCCCGTTCGAGGTCGACGTCGAGGTTGCGGAGGATGGCATCCTCGGCCGAGGCGAACTTCGCGTTCCGCTGCAGGATGCGCGCGCAGACCAGGTTGGCTTCCCAGACGTCGGTGGAGAACTCGAGGGCCTTAAGCGCCGTCTCGGCGGCGCCCGGCTGGTGCAGGTAGTCCTGGATTGCCGCCTTGTTGGCGAGGCCCGTCGCGAGCATGTCGTCCTTGCGGAAGTGCCCGCGCCCCAGCTCCGCGAGATAGTCGTACGTCGCCTCCGCCGCGAACAGTTGTCCGAGTTCCTGCTGCGTGCGGCCGAGGTAATACCAGTAGGGGGGGTACGACTCCATGAACGACTCCATCCGCTTGAGGACGCGGAGCCGGACTTCGGCGTCCTGTTCCTGCATTGCCTGCTCCAGTGTGTCGAGGTCGTCGGCCCTCACCAGCCAGCGATCGGGAATGTTCTTCTTCTGGGACATCTGCCAGAAGGTGTCGAGGAACTGCGACGATTTCTGCACGACAGCGGCAAACCGCGACTTGTCGATCTTGAGCAGGTCGGTGTCGCGCTGATACTGCATCGTGCGGAAGTCCCACCAGCTCCCGGCGCCGGACCGGATGGCGTTGCCGTACTGGGCCGTCGCCACGTCGGCGCCGATCGCGAGGATGTCGAACGCCAGCTTGCGCTGCATGGTGGCGCCGTGATACTGCCGCGAGAGTTTGCGCTCGTAGTCGGCGACGCCGATCTGGTTGATTTCGTCCAGCACCGAGGAATACAGCACGATCACCTCGTGGTCGGCAATGCCGTCGAGGTTGATGTTGTTGAGGATCTTCTCCTGCTCCTGCGCCAGTACGGACTTCGTCGGGTCCTTGCGGATGCGATGAAAGGCGGCACGGCAATAGTTGAGCGCCACGGCCGTCTCCTTGGCGTCGGGCGCAGGGAGACTGGTCGGAGCGGCGGTTGTCGTGCCGGCGGGCGTCGCTGTTGCGGCCGTTGACGCCGGCTGCGCGACGGCGTTCCGGGGCAGGAGCGCTACGGCAATGACGAACGGCAGGAGCAATTGCGGTTTCATCGGCAGTCGAACGGGCCCGTGGACGGATCAGAACGGACCTGTCCGCGTGGAACCGGAGCCGCCTGTGTGGCGCCGACGGCCGGACGGATCCGGCCCGGTGACCCCCTCACAGGTTGTCCGGTTCCGCCACTCCGCACGCGACGTCGTGCGCGAGTCCTCTCGCGGACAGTCAACCTGTTCAACTCTACCCGCCCTGCGCCGATCGGCCATGTCGGCGGGTCAGGGGACCGCAGTCCGGCGGCCATACCGCAAGAGTCGCAGCGGTGGCGCAAAGTTGACGGCCGCGGATTCCAGGTCTCCGCGGCCGCAAAGTTTCGCTGGATTGCCCCGTCGGAGCGCGGAGGATTCACGCGGCCTTACGGGTTGCTTCGCGGAAGGGAATCGTCCAGGAGCGTCGGGCGCATTCCGCAACCGATTCGGCGACGGCCCGCACCACACGCTCCTGCCGCGCCGCGCCGAGTTCGGCGTAGATCGGCAGTGCGATTGTCTCTGCGGCCGCCCGCTCCGCTTCGGGGAACTCGCCGGCCCGGCCGCCCAGGAACTGAAAGCAGTGCTGCACGTGCAGCGGCTTCGGGTAGTAGATCGCGCAGCCGATCTGCCGTTCCTGAAGTCCCTTCAGCACGGCATCCCGCTGGCCGCGGGCCACGCGGATGCAGTACTGGTTGAACACGTGGCGGCCCTCTTCGCTGTCCGCCGGCAACTCGATGGCGTCGCCGAGGTCTTCCGCGGCGAACAGTTGCGCGTAGCGTGTGGCATTCCTGCGGCGGGCTTCGGTCCAGTCTTCGAGGCGCCGCAGCTTCACGCGCAACACGGCGGCCTGCAGCGCATCGAGCCGGCTGTTGAGTCCGACCTCGATGTGTTCATAACGCCCGGCGTCTCCGTGCACACGCAGGCGGCGCAAACGGGCCGCCAGGTCCGGGTCGTCGGTGGACAGCATGCCGCCGTCCCCGGCCCCGCCGAGGTTCTTTGTGGGGAAGAAGCTGAAGCAGCCGATCGTGCCCAGGACGCCGGCGTGTCGTCCGCGATATGTGGATCCGATGGCCTGCGCCGCGTCTTCGACGATCGCCAGCCCGTGTCGCACCGCCAGCCGCCACAGCGACTCCATGTCGGCGCATCGCCCGAACAGGTGTACCGGCATGATGGCCCTGGTGGCGCTGCCGATGGCCGCCGCGACGGCGTCCGGATCGAGATTAAACGTCTGCGGGTCGATGTCGACGAACACCGGCCTGGCACCGACGCGGTGAATGGCACTGGCCGTGGCGAAGAACGTGTAGGGGCTGGTGATGACCTCGTCACCGGGACCGATGTCGAGCGCCATGAGCGCGAGGATCAGGGCATCGGTCCCCGAGGCACAACCGATCGCGTGGCGGGCGTCGCAATAGGCCGCGACTTCCTGTTCAAACTCCGCGACCTCGTCTCCCAGAATGAATCGTTGTGAGTCCAGCACGCGGTCGACGGCGGCGTGAATCTCGTCCCTGATCGTGTCGTACTGCTCGACGAGATCGATCAGCGGGACCGCGTCGGGGCGTGGGGCGTCATGAATCGACAGAATGGCCTCGGAGGACATGCAGCGACTCCGTTCGCAGTCAGGGGGAGAGGCGGACAATCGCCGCCGCAGGAGGGACCCGGCGCGCCGACATCCCGCCGGAGCATCGAGCGGCGGAACAGTAGGACCGCGGCGGCGGCGTGTCAATATGAACCGTGCCGGGCGCAAACGCCCATTGACTTAACGCGATGCGCGGATTACAAGCCGCGGCCCGTCACGCCGGACGGTTGACGGTCGGACATCGTCACAGGCGCCATTCTTCGCAGGGAGCGCGATATGTTGCGCAACGGATATCTGCTGCTGTGTGTGCTGGTCCTCGCCGGGTGCGGCTCCGGGAAGGAGCAGACGGCGACCACCCCCTCCGGGAGCGACGGCTCGGCGGCATCGACGCAGGACACGCCGGCGACAACGGCGGAAAGCCAGGCCCGGCCGATGCCGCCCGACGTCGACGCGCAGAATCCGCCGGCAGCCTCCTCCCGGTCATCCGCCGAACTGACGTCGCGCGCGGAACAACTGTTCCGCTCGGGAGACGCGGTCGGCGCGGTGCGCGCGCTGACGCAGGCGATTGCCGCCGACCCCACTGCCGCCGACCCGTACGTGCAGCGCGGCGCGATCCTGGCGCAGGCCGGGCTTCTGCCGCGGGCGGTCGCCGACGTGTCACGGGCGATCAAGCTTCGTCCCGAGGACCCGCGGCTGCGAAATACGCGCGGCTTCTATTTCCTGTCGCAGAAGGACTACGACCACGCGCTCGAGGACTTCAACGACGCGATCGGCCTCGACCTGACGTATCCGCACCCCTACAACAACCGCGGCCTCGTGCGGATCGCCAGAGGGGAATTCGAGATCGCCGTGCGGGACTTTGACGAGGCGCTGAAACTCGACCCGAAGTACCACGACGCGCTCAATAATCGCGGCCTGGCGCTGATTCAGCTCAAACGCTACGACGAGTCGGTGCAGTCGTTCGCGGCGGCGCTGGAACTCAAGCCTGATTTCGCGGGGACATGGAACAACCGGGCGACGGCCTACCACCTGCAGGGGCAGGATGAGCAGGCGGTTGCGGACCTGACGCAGGCCATCAAGCTCAATCCGCAGCAACGCAACTACTGGCTCAAGCGGGGAGAAGTGTTCGATGCACTCGGCCGGACCGACAGCGCCCGGTCCGATCGCGAGCACGTGGCGTGGATGGACCAGCTCGCCGAGGCCAGCCGCCGGATCGGGTTGTCCCCCGGCGACGCCTCGCAATGGGTCCGTCGCGGCCAACTGTACCTGCACGGCGATCAACTGGAGCAGGCGCTCGGCGACTTCAACCACGCGTTGCAGCTCGACCCGAACAGCGCGCTGGCATACTCCGGACGCGCGGCCGTGTACCTGCGGCAGGGGAAGCTCGAACAGGCGGTGCAGGACTGCAACGTGGCGATCGCGCGCGAGCCGCATCATGCGGCATTCTCCGTGCGCGGCGACGCGTTCCTGGAGCAGGGGGACTACGACCACGCGATCGAGGACTACAGCGCCGCCCGGCGACTGGATCAGAACGTGGCCCGCGCCTACCTGCTCCGCTCCGAGCAACGCCAGGCGAAAGGGGAGATCGAGCAGGCCAGCGCCGACCTCGAACAGGCAAAGACGCTGGAGGCGAACCTGTCCGCGACCCCGGGGTCCGGCACGCCTGCCGAGACTCCGTCGACGCCCGCGCGGGAGTTTCCGCCGGCCGACGCTCAACCCTGATCCCGATCAGCGGAGCGCGATGTCCGGCCTGGCGGCGACAACCCCGGAGATCGTCAGCGTGGCATCGGGATGCGTTTGCAGGAGTGAGGCCGGGCAGGCGGGAGTGACCGGCCCGAACAGCATTTTGCGGACGACCGCACTCTGCCACGGACGGTTGCAATAGAAGCGCAGCGCGCGCGAGGCAAGGATTTCGCGCATCCCGACGGTGACACAGCGCCGCGGGACGACGTCGATGCTGCCGCCGACCGTGTTCGCATTGATCGTCCGCGTCTCGCGGGCGAGCGACAGCACGCGGGTCGGGAGCGCGGCGAACTCTTCGAGAGGGACACGGACATCCGGCTCCGGCGGCTCATTGAAGGCAATGTGTCCGTTGATGCCGATGCCGCCGAAGCACGCGTCCACGCCGCCGCGGTCGTCAATCAGCCGCTGGATCGTCTCCGGCTGGCGCGGGTCCGGAAACACGCGCCGCGGCGCGGGTGGGGCGAGCATCGGGTCCAGCAGGTC
>CAZWGW010000347.1:0-7309 GCA_964633565.1 uncultured Planctomycetaceae bacterium | reverse complement strand
AAGTGGTCGAGCCTGCTCAAGCGGCTCAAGCTGGCGGGGTGATGTGGTCCGGCGTCCCTCGTTTAACCCGTAGCCGCAGGCGAGGGACGGCGGTTCCGCCTCAACCTCGCCTGCGGCTACGGGTTAAACGATGACTGAGCGCCGCCTGACAGTTTTGCAATTGCTCCCCTCGCTGGAGAGCGGCGGCGTTGAGCGCGGCACTTTGGAGGTCGGCGCGGAGTTGGCGCGCCGCGGACATCGTTCTCTGGTCATCTCCGGCGGCGGACGGCTAGTGCCGCAGCTCGAAACGGGCGGCAGCGAACACCACCAGTGGTCCATCGGCAAGAAATCGCCGCTGACCGCGCGCTGGATCGTGCCGCTGCGGAAGGTTTTGTTGCGCGAGCGCGTCGACATCATTCACGTAAGGTCGCGCGTGCCGGCCTGGGTGGCGTGGCTGGCGTGGAATTCGCTGCCGCGGCGCCGCCGGCCGCACTTTCTGACGACGGCACACGGCCTGTATTCGGTGAACAGGTATAGCGCCATCATGACCCGCGGCGAGCGGGTAATCGCGATCTCACGGACGGTCCAGAACTATCTGAATGAGAACTATCCGCAGCTTGATCCGGATCGCGTCCGATTGATCTTTCGCGGAGTGGACCCGGAGGAGTTCCCCTACGGCTATCGACCGACGGCTGAGTGGCTGGAGCGGTGGCAGGCGGAGTTTCCGCATCTGGCAGGGCGAAGGATCGTCACGCTCCCCGGACGATTGACGCGACTTAAGGGGCATCCGACGTTTGTCGAACTGATCCATCAACTGCGCCGCGGCGACGATGCGGTGCACGGCCTGATCGTCGGCGGTAAAGACCCGAAACGGCGCGGCTATGCCGATGAAGTTCGCGGGCTGGTCCGCGAACTCGGGCTGGAGCAGCACATCACATTTACGGGCCACCGGTCGGACATCCGCGACATCTACGCGATTTCGGAGGTCGTCGTCTCGCTGTCGTCGAACCCGCCGGAGGCGTTCGGACGGACGACGCTGGAGGCGCTGGCAATGGGCGTCCCGGTTGTCGGATTCGCGCACGCGGGGATCGGCGAGATCCTGACGGCGCTGTTCCCGGAGGGGGCAGTGCCGGTCGGGCGACTGGACCTGGTGGCCGAGCGAATCCGCGACATGCTGGAGCACGGCGCAACGGTGCCGAGGAATGAACAGTTCACGCAGCGGCGAATGCTGGATGAAACGCTGGGGGTGTATCGGGAACTGGCGGCCGCTTGAATCGTCGCAGTCCGTCCAACGGTCCGGTCAACTCCGCCAGAACTGTGACTCCCGCGGCGCCTCATACCGCACATTCAAATGCGGCGTCTCCATTCGGACCTGTCCCCGCGCCAACGACGTCAGCCCTGCCTGAACAACGCCGCTCGTCAACAGCGTCCGCTCGACCGGATACGGCGCCTTGCCCGTCATGAACATCTCCTCCGCCTTCGACATCAGCGCGGCCGAGTAGACGACGTTCGGATTCGGTGGAAGTTGGAACAGCGTCGAGAGCGGTTCGGATTCTCCTTTCATCCGCGCCGCGAACGTGAAATCGTCGACCAGTCCGTTGAGTTGCAGCATCGTGCCGCGGAGACCGTCGGCGTATTCAAAGCGGTACGCGACGGGCGCCTTGACCCACGCTCGCATCTGCTCCACCGTAGGATAGCGGTGGCTGTACGACTCGGGCTGCGTCAGCGTGTGGCTCCGCGACAGGCATGCTTCGAACAGCCGCGGGTCCCAGCCGCCGGCCTGCCAACTTCCGGCCGCGAGTGCGTCCCAGACCGGGTCGCCACGCAGCGCGTGGATCGCGACGACACCGGTTTCGCCACCTTTGCGCCGCTCGGCCATGCACTGGATCATCTCCAGCGCGTGGAAGTCGTAGATGTCGACCGGTCCCATCGCGACGCCGAGCACCTCCTCGACTTCAGCACCGTACGGCATGTCGATCGACGGCATCCGCCAGGTGACGGGGAGCGACGACCCGGCGAGAAACGGGAAATTCATCTCCCGGGCCGTGTCGACCATCTCTTTCGCCCACTCGAAGCTCCACGAGAGGTGCTTGTCGTTGAAGATCGGCGTCGTGCGGCCGTCGGCGCGGAACACGTCAACGATCTGCTTGAAGAGCTGATATCGCGGGTACTGCTTCTGGCCGATCTCGTTAACCGGGTAGTCGCCGTGCTCGCCGATGAGCAGCACCGCGTCGACGGCCAACTTGTCGCCACCGCAGCGGAGCGCCTCCGCGACCGTCGGATAGATCGTGAAGCCGGACTCGGCGGCGCGCGAGCGGCTGAGGTCCCCGTCCGGCTGCTGATCGACATAGGCGGAGACGACGTCGATCTCGGGGCGGTGCCACTTGCCGCGCAGGGGGTAGCCGCCAAGGAAGCGCTCCGCCATGTGCCAGGCGTGCGACCGGTAATTCCAGAGCGTGGTGACGACGGCGAGTCGCTTGCGGTGCGACGCGACTTGTTCGGCGCCGCGAATCAGGGGGGCGCTGAGCACGGCCGCGCCGGCGGCTTGCAGGAAGGTGCGTCGAGTGAGCATGATTGCGGTCTCCTCTGAATCGATCCGTTGGCGGATGTTTCTGCCGCACAGAGTACGGCGATCCGTTCAGAAATGCACCTGGCTGGACGAACGATGCACATCACCCGCGTGACAATCACAGTCGTCGAAGTCCCTCAAGTGCCGCCGGTCGCCCCCTACCGCTCACGCGTCCGCACCAGTTCCACGACCCGCAGCGCCATCTCCTGCGTCGAAACGGACGTCGGCCTCGTCGGCTGGGGGGAGCACAACATCAACTTCCTGGACGGCATCAGTGCTGCACGGATGCAGCAGCCGGCGGCCGAGTGGCTGGTCGGCCGCGACCCGCTGAACATCAATCGCTTCCATGCCGAGTGCCCGCTGGAAACGCGGCTGAAATCGGGCCTCGAAATGGCGCTGTGGGACATCCGCGGCAAGGCGCTGGGCGTCTCCGTTGCACAACTGCTGGGGGGCGTCATCCGGCCCGAGGTGGAAGTCGCCGCCTGCATGGGGATTCAGCCATACGAGCGCGCGGGCGAGATCGCGGCGATGTACGTCGAACAGGGCTTCACAGCGCTCAAGACCAAGGCCGGGTCGGACATGCACGAAGATCTGGAGATGGTCCGCGGCATCCGCGACGCCGTCGGCATGCGGCTCAAGCTGCGCGTCGATCCGAACTGCGGCTACACGCGGGAGCAGTCGGCGGAATTGGCGCGGCGGCTGGAGGAATACCAGCTCGAGTACCTCGAACAACCGCTCCCGGCCGCGCCGCTGTCCGACGCCAACTGGCTGCGGAAACAGACCTGTACGCCGATCGCGCTCAACGAAAGCGTCACGGACCCCGCGAGTGTAATCGACATTCTCAAGGCTGACGCGGCGGCGTTCATTCTGCCCGATACGCACATCGCCGGCGGGATCCTGCCGTGCGTCGAGATCGGCAGCCTGTGTCACGCGGCGGGAGTGCCGTGCATCATGCACTGCGGCCACGATCTCGGCCCGAAGACCGCGGCGATGGTGCACGTGGCGGCGGCCTGCCCGGCGTATTCGATGGCCAACGATTCCACGTACTACGGACTGGAGGACGACATCCTCACCGAGCCGCTGCAGATCGTCCGCGGCCGAATCGCTGCGCCGTGCCGCCCCGGGCTGGGGATCGACGTGAATCCGGCCAAGCTGGCACGGTATCGCGTCGAGTGCTGAGCGTGTACGTTGGCGGCCATGAATCCGTCGCCGACGATCCCCGCCTCGCGACCAACGGGCGTCCGCTGGGGCGTGTTCGCACTGGCGTGCAGCACGTCGTGGCTGCTGTACCTGCACCGGTACACATTCGCGCTGATCAAGCCCGACCTGCAACAGGAATGGGACCTGGGCGAAGGCGAACTGGGCCTGCTCGACAGTGCCTTTTCACTCCCTTACACGCTGTTTCAGATCCCGCTCGGGGTTGCGGCCGACTTTCTGGGCGTACACCTTGTGTTAACGGTGCTGATCCTCGTCTGGTCGCTGGGTCTCGCCCTCCACGGGTTCGCTCCGAACGTCACGATCCTCGCCGGGGCCCGGGCCGCGTTCGGCTTCGGACAGTCGGCGGGCTACGCCTGCCTCAACCGCGTATCGCGGACGTGGTTTCCGGCGAAGGTTCGCACGTCGCTGCAGGGATGGGTCGGCGTGACGTTCGGCCGCCTGGGCGGAGTCTCGGCTTACCTGATTCTCGGCTGGCTCCTGCTCGGCGTGCTCGATTGGAGCTGGCGGCCGGCGCTGTACCTGTTCGCGGTGGCAGGAATTGTGCAGGGAGTGTTGTTTGCCGGCTTCTTCCGGAACGATCCGCGCGTGCATCCCCTCGTGAACGAGGCGGAGGGGGCGCTGATTGCCGGGACGCATGCCGCGGCCGAAGACTCCGTGCGGCCGCTGCCGGTGCGCGACATGCTGCGGCGGATGAACGGCCGTTCGCTGGTGAACCTCGTGGCGCTCAATGTTCAGACCATCCTCAGCACGGCGGCCGACAATATCTATTCCAACTGGATGCCGCTGTTCCTGGTCGGCGTCTACCAGTTTGAAAAGGAGCGTATGGGGCTGTATTCGTCCGTCCCCTTGATCGGCGGGGCGATCGGCGGCGCGATCGGTGGCTGGCTGAATGACTGGCTGATCCGCAGTACGGGCAATCTCCGCTGGGCGCGAAGCCTGATGGGCTTTGCCAGCAAAGGGGGCGCGGCCGTAATCCTGTTGTGCGGCCTCGCTGTCATTGACCACCCGTACCTGTTCTGCGGCGTTCTGTTCTTCGTCAAGCTCTGGAGCGACTCAGGGTTGGCCACAACCTGGGGGGCCGTGACGGACATCGGCGGGCGGCAGACGGCGTCGGTGTTTGCGTTCAACAACGCCGTCGCCGGTATCGGCTCGGTAGCCGCGCCGGTCGTCTTCGGGTACATGATTGAGCATCACGGATGGGGACCGGTGTTCGCGTCCGCCGCCGGGTGCTATGCGCTATGTGCACTGTCGTGGCTGCTGATTAACTGCCGCATTCCGGTGGTCGACGAATCACAGATCGATAACGAGGAATAACGCAATGAACCCGATGCAGGCGCTCAGGATTGCGATGGACTCCGTCGACGCGTATTACCGCGAGCGGGGGATCTTCGGCGGAAAGTTCGGCTTCGGCGAGCGCCCCGCGCTGGTCGTGATCGACATGGCCAACGGCTGGACCGATCCCGCGTATGCCGGCGGCTCCGCGCGGCTGGACACGGCTGTCGCTGCGATCGCACAGCTCCTGCCGGTCTCGCGCGAGAAGAAAGTCCCCGTGTTCTACACCACGGCGGCCAGCGACCAGCCGCAACCGAAGTCGGCGGCCGAATTGTCGCCGAAGTTTCGCCGCTGGGACCGGCACGCCTGCGAGATCGACGACCGGTTGCGCCCCGGCCCGGGGGAACTGGTGTTCGCCAAGGAGCACGCCAGCGCGTTTGCCGGCACGCCGCTGGTGGGGCATCTGATCGCCCACCGGGTCGATACGCTGCTGATTACGGGTTGCTCGACGAGCGCGTGTGTGCGCGCGACGGCGACGGATGCCAAGAGCTACCAGTTGCGGCCGATCATCATCCGCGAGGCGGTGCAAGACCGCTCGGAGATTGCGCACGAGTGGACGCTGTTTGATATTCAGGCGCGGTTTGCGGATGTGGTGGGAGTGGAGGAGGCGCTGCAGTATTTGACGGCGTTGAAGTAGTCGAGATTCGCTCTCGTTTCTGTATCGCATGCACCCATTGACACCTGCACACAGGAGTTCGCGCATGCACGCTGAGGCCGGCGACGACTATGACTGGATTCCGGATGTGTTGACCGGCTTTCAGGCCGCACGGACTGGCCGGCTCGGCGCTGTTGAAATGCTCGCCGTCGTTGAGCGATTGCGCGGACGGTATCTCCGGACGCAGGCGACTTATCGCGAAAACAGAGGAGGCTGGATCCAGTGTTGGCTGACCCGTCTTGGCAACCAGTCGGGGATACACACCGGCGCTCCCAATGAAGCACCGAAGATCACGTTGAGACGGTACAGCGATGAGGATCTGGATCATTGGATGAGCGTCGTCGCACAGGTTCCGCATTCTGCGATATTGTCTGTCACCGGTCTGGGCAACAGATGGAGGCTGAAACCAAATGCGGATGCACCGTGGATACGCATCGAGTTGCTGCACGAGAACCCCGGTATTGGACTTTCAGCGAATCTCGTATTTTTTCACGAGAGTCAATGGCGAGACGCTTTTCGAACACTCTTCGAAGTGTGGGGCGTATCGAGCCGGGTGGAACTTGTGGGCGACCAGGAGTCCTTCAGGGTCGTCAGCCGCGATGCCGGCTGGTCCGTTCGGACTCCGATGACTCACAATCATGTTCCCTACATGATCAATGTGTACGGGTGGCCTAGCTTTGCCACAGCACTCGACCGATGCAAAGCGACGATACACGACATCTTCGACAAGGCCACCAAAATGAGTTTGATATTTGGAATCGACAAGACCAGGTACGAGCAAGAGCGGGCAAACCTCAATGCATTCTCCACGGCCTGGAGGTATCCGGTCGGCTGGGAGTTTGAACCCGGCTTCGACCCGTTCGTGCGGCCCAGGTGGGCGACTGATCAGGATCCGGTGCGATACCCGGTGCTCTTTTGGAATCAAGGACCGATGAAGGTACCGGCGCTGCAGGTCGATGTGGTACACGCCGAGTGCGGATCATTTCTCGAATTGCAGTCCGTGCGTGGGCGAAAGAAGATGCAGGAACACATCAAGGTCGCAGGAGTGCCGTTCGAATTCTGGGAAGGACCGCCCCAATTCCGCTGGAATGGACGCGGAGGGCCGCCGGAGACGTTTGAACTACATTCGCGCTCGTGATGCGGCCCCGCGTGACTACGGTACCGAAGGTGCGATCAACTGGACGTTGCCACCGCTATCCGACTGAACGCGCTACTCATGACAATCGACGTTTGTGACTACGAGTTTCTCGATGGATCTCACAGGAATCCACATCCGTATCGACCACGTCGTCCGTCATGGAATTGCCCGCGGTTCACCTTGCCCCCTGAGCGCTTTCAGATCGCGCAGCCACGCGTCGAAATCGTCATCTTCCGGCCATGACGTGGCGGCGCCCGAATCCGGATCAGTCATCGGTCCGATACCCTGCGACGCGGCGACGGAATCCGCGTCCAGGTCGTCCGGCAACGATTCCGCATCTCCCGTGGCCTTATTTGAGCGCGTACTCCACTGTTCACGCTGCAGCAACTGCAGTGCGTGTCGCATCGCGTCGTCCGGC
>CAZWGW010000346.1:0-7339 GCA_964633565.1 uncultured Planctomycetaceae bacterium | reverse complement strand
GGTAGGCGTTGGGACGGTCGTTGTCGGACTCGTAGCCGTCGCTGTCGGTGTAGCGGGCGACGTCGAGCCAGTGCCGTCCCCAGCGCTCGCCGTAGTGGCGGCTCTCCAGCAATCTGTCGGCGAGCGCCTCGGTCGCGGCGCGGCGGTCGAGAGCGGCGTCAGTCTCGAACGTGTCCAGTTCGGCCGGCGTCGGCGGCAGCCCGGTGACGTCGAAATGCAGCCGTCGCGCGAACTGCCGTGGAGCAATCGCCGCCGCCGGCGCGAGTCCCTTGGCTTCGAGCGCGGCCAGAATGAACCGGTCGATCGGCGTCTGCACCCACGACTCGTTTTGCACAGCCGGCGGATCGACGATCCGGAGCGGCTGGAACGCCCAGTGCTTCAGGCCCTGTTCCGTGCGCGGATCGAGGATGTCGGCCCCGGCCGGCCAGTCGGCCCCCTGATCGATCCAGGTGCGGAGCAGGCCGACTTCTTCGGCGGTCAGGGGATCACCTTTCGGCGGCATGACCTGATCGGGGTTGATGCCGGCGACAAGGTGCACGATCCGGCTGGCGGCGCTCTTTCCGCTGACGAGGACCGGCCCATGCTCGCCCCCCTCCATCACGCGGTCGCGCTGGCTGAGGTTGAGCCCCCCCTCTTCGTTTCCCTGGGCGTGGCATTCAAAGCAGCGGGCCCGCAGGATCGGCTGCACGTCCTTGACGAAATCGACTTTCTTCTCGACGGCAGGCGGCAGCAGTGCCGCGTAGTCCAGCGGTGTCGGCAGCCCAGCGGCAAAGTTGCGGGCCGCCTCGTCGGCGCTCAGCGCCCGGGCGTAAAGTGCCACGAGGTGCAGTTCGCCGAGCCAGGTCCGGTCGCCGGTCAGTTCGTTGGCCAGCAGCAGGCGATAGTCGCCGCTCCAGTTCGAGAGGTCCCCCTTCACTTCGCCCGCGGCCGCTTCGCGCCCGTTGAGGTAGATCCGCACATCGCCGGTCTTCGTGCGCGTGTAGACGACGTGCGTCTGCTTTCCGGGAGTGACCGCCTTGTCGCCGGTCGACACAGAGGGGATGCCGTTCGTATTCGTGGCCGTCGTTCGCAGTCGCACGTCGAATTTGCCGCCGTCCTGTCCCAGCGTAAAGTTTCGCTCGCCGGGATTGGCCGACAGCGACACGATGCGGGCCGGGCCGGTCTGCTTATCGTCGCGCGGCGTGAGCCAGACTTCGATCGTCAGTTCGCCCGACTGCTTGACGGCGTCGATCACTTTGCGCGCCGGTGCGGGAGACGTGATGCGGGCCGACGACGTCACAACCAGCCCGCGCTCCCCCCATTCGACGGCGTGTGGCGTCTCGACGTGCAGATCGAGCGGATCGCCAACGCCCGATCGGTCGTGAACGACGTTGCCGCCGTATTCTTCGAACTGGTACAGGACCAGCAGCCCGTCCGCGACCCGCGGCTCGGCCGCGATTGCTCCGACGGAGGAGAAGAATGCCACGGCCCCGAACAGCAGCAGGCCAGCTGGCTGGCAACTACGAGCGCAACGTTTCATGGAGGGCGATCTGTTAAATGCGCGGCTGCCCGATGACTCGCATCGGGAACCAAGCATACCAGATCACGCCGGCGCCGGGGATCAATCCAACCTGCTCAATTGACCCACACGGCGAACATCAAAAAGTCGCCGCTGAAAACGCGCGTCAACATATTCCCTGTCTCCTGCGACACGGTCGGGCCTTCTTCCAGGTACGGGATGGCCGCCGCGCCGTGCGCCCACAGCACGAGGTCGAACCGGCTCGGCTCCTCGAAGACGCGCTTCAGGTTGATCCCCTGCTCGCCGGCGACGCGCCAATGGCGGACCAGTTTTTTGCCTTCGAGCACCTGTTCGGACTCGTCCAGAAACGCCATCCAGCCCTTGATCCGTTCATCGGTGACGGTGAGTGTTGCAATGCTTGTCTGGCGGGCGTTCGGGATCCACTCGCGATCGTCGTCGATCTCCGCTTCGGCCAGTTTCCAGAACTCGCGGCTCTCCCGGATCATTGCCAGCAGGTGCTGCCTGGCGCGGGGCATGCGGTCGCGCTCCTGCGGGTCGAACTGCATCAGGTGAATGGCCGCGATGAGGTCGGCAATCTGATCGGGGTCAAATCCCTGCCCGCTGTGGCGTCGCAGTTGGCCGTACGGGTCCCGCGCCCCGGCAAAGAAGAACGGAGCCGTCTGCTGGAAGAACTGTTCGGTGTCATACGCCAGCCAGGCGTGTGCCAGCGCCCGCAGGAGGTGCGTGTAGCCGATCATCCAGTGCGCGTCGGCCGCGTCGAATCCGACGGCAAACTCCTGCTGCTGCGCGGTGAGCTGCGCCCCGCGCCAGGCGACGGTCGTGAAAATCTTCCAAAACGTTTCGTCCTCCCCGGTCTTGCCGTCGCCGTTGACGTCGAGACGGATCAGCCCTACCGGAAGCATCAGCTTTGCATCGGGCGAGTCGACGTGGCTCAACGACTGTTCCGCCCGGTCGAGATCGTCGATGAACTGCTGCAGCAGGTCGCGCCACTTGTCGTAGGTGAGCATTTCCGGGTCGGGATTGGCCGGGATCGGCAACCGCACGAACGGCAGGTCCGGGCTTTCGGGTTTCAGCCCATAGCGGTACAGCCCCTGCCCCAGGTGCTCGACCGACTGCAGGAGGTGGACGACGCCAAGTCCGTATCGCGCTTCGGCGTCGTCTGGATGGTCTTTCAGTCGCGCCGTGAGGGCCTGCTCGCCGTCGTCCAGGCGGCCCTCGACAAGAAACGGTCGCACGAGCGGCTCATCGGCCTGCGTGCGACCGGTAAACGAGAACGCAATGGCGATTGCCGCCGACGGCACGAACATTGTGCGAATCATGGAGATGGCCTTACAGTTGAAATCCCGTGGATCTGCCCACGGCGGATAGTGGCCCGACCGTCTCTCAGGCGTGTTCCGGTGGCGGATATCATCACGAATCTGGTGATCAAACGGAATGGCCGGGCAACGACGACGTGTGCAGTCTGTCACCCACGACGACGCCATCGATCGCACGATCACGGTAGTTCACGAAACGGCGACAGCGTACACTCCGGGCACTCAAGATCGCCTCTCGCTCTGTCAGGGGACTCTGTCCATGAATTTCGTGGTCCATCCGCTCGCTCGTAAGGTTTTTCAACTTCCCAAGATGCACCTTACATTGGCGATTCTGTTGGCAGTTCTGGGAACTCCTGCGGCCACAGCCGCCGACGTTCTCGCTCCTCCCTCCGACGCCGTCTGGATCGAAGGCGAGGCCGCCACACGCAAGGACATCACCCGCCACAACTGGTACGACGACGTCAAAAAGGACACGCTCTCCGGTGGCGACTGGCTGTCGCACTTCAATGAGGGGAAGGCCGGCACGGCCGAGTATGACTTCGAGATTGCGAAAGCCGACGAGTATGCGTTCTGGATCAGGGCCAACCCGATTCAGGCGAAGCTCTCGTACCAGCTCGACAAGCGCGGCACCTTTGAACGGATCGACCTGAGCAGGGACCAGCGCGGCACGGCCAATATCGCCTCGGACAACAAGCCCGACCTGCGGTTCATCACCTGGGTCAAGGTCGGCACGCTCGATCTCTCCGCCGGAAAGCACACCATCGCCTTCCGCATGGAGAGCGGTCCGCAAAATCACGGCGCGATCGACTGCTTCACTTTCGTGCGGATTCCGTTCGTCCCCAGCGGGACGAAGAAACCGACCGTCCTCTCCGGTCCGACCGCTCCTGACGAATGGTTCCCGGTGGTGATGGATGATGACCCGCTCTCGCCGGATTCGGTGATCGACATCAGCGCGCTGATCGAAGCTCCCGCCGGACAGCACGGTTTTCTGCAGCGCGACGGCGACGCGTTGCGTTTCCAGAACCACACGGAGCCGATCATGTTCTGGGGCGTCAACGCGCATCCCCTGGGAGACACTCCCGACGAAATGGCGCATGCCGCCCGCTGGCTGCGCAAGCACGGCATCAACATCGTGCGGCAGCATACTGTCATCGACGCTGTCGGCCTGCTCAATGCTCAGGCACAGTTCAATGCCGGCCGGCTCGATCGCTACGACCGCTGGTTCGCTGCGCTCAAGGAACAGGGGATCTACTCAACCTGGTCGGTGATCTATCCGCATCATGGGGCGTTTCTGCAGCGGCGCGACGTAGACGCCCAATTGTTTGACGCACTCGATGCCAGCGACACCGACCGCGACGGCCGCCGCGGGCCGGTTGTCGTCAACGACTTCATCAACCTCGACCGGCGTCTGCAGGACGCGGCGTGGAAGTACTTCGAGACGCTGCTGAACCACGTCAATCCGCATACCGGCCTGGCCTACAAGGACGATCCCGCGCTGGCCGTCCTGGAATTCCAGAATGAGAGCAATGTTTTCTTCCACACGCTCAATGTGCTGAACGACCCGGCAAAGGCGCCGATGTTCTCGAAGGAGATGCGGCAGCGGTTCTTCGAGTTCGCCAACAGGAAGTACGGCTCCAAGGCCGCCGCCGCGCGGGCATGGGGCGGGAATTGGCAGAACGCTGACAATTGGGAGCGCGGCGAACTGGCACTGATGGGGGCCTTCCATTGGGGGAGCGACGGCCCGCTCTACGAATACGCCGGCCAACCGCGGCGGGCGGGGGACTACATCGAGTTCCTGACGGAGGTCCAGAAGGAATACTTCGACCGCCGCCAGCAGCAGGTCCGAGCGGCTGGCTTCAAGGGGGTGACGGTCGCGACGGCGTGGCGCTCCGGTGGACCGGCCGCAAGCCTGGCGGACCTCTATGCCGATACGGCGGCCGACGCCATCGACCGGCACAACTACTTTGGCGGAGGCGACGGCGGCCATCGCATCACTGAAGGCAAGGTCGACAATGCCACACACCTCGCCCGGCCCGGTGACGGCCTGCTCAACCTGGGTCTGTTCCAGGTACACGACCGGCCGTTCGCCGTCAGCGAGTGGTCACAGATGCCGCCGAATCCGTGGAAAGCGGAAGCATCCCCGCTGTACGCGTTTTACGGAATGGGACTGCAGGGGTGGGACGCGGTCTATCACTTCGCCCTCGGCGGCGGCCGCATGGGGGACGGCTGGCCGCACCAGGGGAAATACGTCACTGAGACGCCGCCCTACATCGGCCAGTTTCCGGCCCTGGCGTTTGCCGTCCACCACGGCCACATTCAGGAAGGGGACGTCGTCGCGCTTCGCCGCGTATCGCAGGACGACCTGTTCGCGGGACGCGATGTGCTGGGGCAGTCCCTGTCGGGCGGTGGGTTCGACAGCAAGGAACTGGAGGGCCGCCTGACGACGCCTCCCGCCGCGCTGGCCGCCGGCCGCGTGACGATCGAGTTCAGCGACGGCGAAAGCGAATTGCAGGACCTGGGCCGGTATCACAATCAGCAGACCAGGACGATCACCTCGTCGACGGGTGAGCTCGTCTGGCGATACGGCGACCGGATCGTCGAAGTCCGCTCGCCGAAGACGCAGGGAGTCATCGGATTTGCAGGGGGCAAGACGATCGAGCTTCCCGGTGCGATGCTGACGATCGACACTCCCTTCGTCTCGCTGCTGCTGACGCCGCTCGACAATCTCGACCTGGCGGCATCGCGGCACATCCTGATCACGGCGATGGCCCGCGACAAACAGACCGGGAGCGAATTCAACGCCGACTGGTCGCAACTCACCGCGATGGGGGGCCCGCCGCTGCTGATGGAGCCGGTGCAGGCGACGATCAAGCTGGCCGGAGCGAAACCACAGCAGGCGCGGGCGCTCGATCTGTACGGCGTGCCGAAGGGGGACCCGCTGGAAGCGGCGGCGGATGGCGGTGTGCGGATTGATGGGACGTGGGGGACGTATTACTACGAAATCAGGCGGTAACGAGAGTTCAGCCAACTCAACGCGATGTCATGACTCAAGTGGATCTTTCCCGATCGACCCGGGGAGTCGTCACGCGCCGCCGGTGAGCATGGTGGAGGAGAAACTTGCCGTGTTTCTCCCCCACGTTCCAGTGCGCCGCAGTGAGCGCAGCGGACGCAAGGGGCGCTTCGCTGTCTCACCGCGCCGCGATCAGTTCGGCGCATTCGGTTCCTCCAGCCGCACCAGCAGCCATTGCTGCGTCTGCCCGTCGGCAAAGTGGATCAATGCCGGCGCGCTGTCCTGGGTCAGGTTGGAAATGCCGGTCTCAACGATCGGCCGCTCCTTCCCCTGCACCCCCCAGGCCGCCCGCTGGCTTTCCTTGTCGACCATCCCCTCGAGCGTCTGCGACTCGCCCGACGTCTTGTTGTCGAACGTCCCCGAGATGACCCCCTCCTTGCTGATGACGAGCTGCATGTAGAGCGTCGGCTGCGTGCCGGTCGCCTGCCCGTCCTGTGTCAGGGCGAACACGCCGAGCGACATCCATTCCATGTTCTCCGGCGGAGTCTCCGGGGCGCTGGCGGCCAGGTCTTCCGCCTGCTGCGCGTACTCCTCTTCAGTCGCCAACTGCTGGTCACCGCTGTAGACCGCACCGTCCTGGTAGTAGGTGCTTTCGCCGTAGTTGTAATAGGCCGGTTCTGAGCCGTAGCCGACCCAGTTGTCGAGCATGGCCCAGGTCGCCCAGCGAAACGGCCGCGTGATGGCCCAGGCACCCCACACCGGATGGTCGCTCCAGAAATCGCGGACGGGGGTGTTGCTGCACTGTTGGCGGACTTCATTGGCGCGCTGTCCGCGGTTCTCCTGCCACTGCTGGCGGTTCTCAATTCGGCCCGCCCGATTCTGGGCGAGGTTCTGGCCGCGTTCGCCCACTGCACCCGTGCCAGGCCGTGCGACGCCCGGCAACGTGGTTGCCGCCCTGCCGGTGCCGGGTCGCGCTCCCGCCGGAAGTTGGCCCGGTCGAGCGCCGCCTCCCTGCTGCAGGAACTCGGCGGCGGCCCCTGCGGCGCCGGGGCGGGCGCCCCCTGCGACTGCGCCGGTCGACGCCTTGGGGACGTCGAGGAACTGGTTGAGCTGACCGGCGGTCGGACGCCCGGTGCCGGTGCCTGGACGCGCTGTCCCCGTGCCGGGACGCGCGGTTCCTGTACCCGGTCGTGCCGTCCCGGTACCGGGACGGGCTGCGCCGGTGGAGGGACGTGCCGCTCCAGTGGCAGGACGGTTGGCGGGACGGGAGGTCCGCGCACTGCTGGCGGCGGGGGCACGGGCTGCCGGAGCCGCACGAGCCCGGCCGCCGCCGCCCCCGCCCCCGCGGCCACCCCCTCCACCGCGTCCACCCCCCCGACCGTGGACGGAGAGCGGAGACACGGCAATGAGCGCGAACGATGTCACGACGACAAGAATCAAGGTTCCACGTTTCATGAATTCACCTGTGTGAGTGGTTGTTGCGGTGTGTGTCGG
>CAZWGW010000345.1:6467-7353 GCA_964633565.1 uncultured Planctomycetaceae bacterium | reverse complement strand
CACGAGTTCGTTTGTCTTGGCCGCGAGATCCAGGTGTTCGCGGAAGATCGTGCTCTCGTTGGGGGTGTTCTTGTTAAGGCCGATCTCGCCGATCCCCAGCACGCCCGGCTTATTGAGGAACTCCGGGATCATGGCGATCACTTCGCGCGAGAGCGGAATGTTCTCGGCCTCCTTTGCGTTGATGCACAGCCAGGTGTAATGCTGGATGCCCGACCAGCCGGAGCGCTTCGGCTCGAACTCCGTGAGCTGGCGGAAGTAGTCGCGGAAGCCGTCCACGGAGCCGCGGTCGAACCCGGCCCAGAACGCCGGTTCGCTGACGGCGACGCAGCCCATGCGGGCCATGCGCTCGTAGTCGTCGGTGACGCGGGAGACCATGTGGACGTGGGGGTCGATGTAGTACATGAGGGTCGAGAGTGGAGGGTGGAGAGTCGAGAGTTGGGAGGAAACAACCACGCGACTGTCATCTATTCCTGTTCGTGCAGTGTATAGACCCAGGAATCAAATGGACCGTCAACGCGCTCCAGCAGGTACTTGGCGCCGAGGACCTTTGAGGTCTGGAAACCGTTCCGGTCGCGCTGGGCGCGCACGAACCCCGTTCTGCCACGGCGATAAATCCGGAATTCAAGTTCATCCTCGCGCGCGTCAACCAGCCAGTACTCCTCGACGCCCGCGGCGAAGTATTGACGGAACAGGCGCTGCGTGTCCTTTTCTTCGGACGTGTCGCTGAGCACTTCCGTGATGAGGTCCGGAGAACCCTCGATTTCGACGTAACGGCGCTTTTTCCTCGACTTGGACCGCACCAGGCGCACTCGCCCTGCTCCGATCGATGCAAAGGTGATGATCACAATGTCCGGCTCGACGGAGAGATCTACGGCGGGACAACTGA
>CAZWGW010000345.1:0-6457 GCA_964633565.1 uncultured Planctomycetaceae bacterium | reverse complement strand
GGCCGAGCTGCAGCCCCTTGACCCTGTTCATCTGCACTCGCGAGATTTCCGCCTTGGGTGAACCATGCGTGAAGACGTCCTCGGTCACGGTATCCACCTCGATCATGCCGTTGATGAAATCGATCCGCGCACGTTCCGGAAACTGTTCGGAGCGGGCCCACGCCCGGAACGACGGCAGGTCGTGCACGTGGGCCGGGATCTCAAGATGGTCTTCGATCAATACGCCGACAGACATCGAATTACGTCTCCTCGCAGTGGTGACGCGGTTCATCATACCACCAGCCCCCGTGCGAAGACCAATGGATTGCCCAGCACATTGCACGTGCCGCACCACGTCCACGAAACACCGACAAGTCACGTGAGTACGATGTCCCTAACGCCGCCGCTGTCTTGAACTGGCGTTTCGTTGTACCCCTGTCCGCCGATCTGCCGTGCGCGTTCCACGGTCTGTGCCACGCTCCAACCGGTCCAACTCCACCAGCCGCCGGTCCGCGTCAAACGTCGGCAGAGGCAGCGACTCGGCCAGCGCGCGCGCCTGTTCCAGATCCAGGTCCATCCGCGAGCGGCCTTCGGCACGAAAGATCGGCAGTCCCTTGTTTCGCGCCATGATCTCCCGCCGCGTGCGGCCGCGCGGACTGTCGGGCCACGGGGTGTCGCGCTCGGTGAACTCGAAGAACATCGGCACAACCTGGCGGATGTATTTCCAATAGGCCGGATGGTCCGTCTGCAGGAACAGTCCGCCGCCGGGGACGAGCGCGCGGTGCGCGAGGACCAGAAACTCAGGCGTGATCAGCCGCTTCGGAATCTCCTCGGCGGTGTAGTACGGCTGCGGATGATAGCAGTGGATTTCGGCGACCGATCCCGGCGGCACGTGCTCGGCCAGGAGTTCGCGGCCGCCAATCACGGCCCAGCGCGTATTCGACAGGCCGCGCTGGTTCGCGCGGCGCGTCGCGTAGCGGATGACGACCGGCAGGATGTCGACGGCCAGGTGGTCGTGATCCGGCCGCTGGACGGCACTCTGCAACGTGGACCGGCCGTTGCCGCAACCGATGTCGATCACGATCGGAGCGCGACGGCCGAAGAGCGATTCCCAGTCGAGCAGGCCGGGCGGGACTTTCTTGAGGGCCGTGCGGGCCCACCGGTCCTCTGGCAGGATTTCACCCGGGATGGGGAGGCCGAATTCGCGTTCGATGCGCGGCATGTCACTATCAGACGATCAGGTCGCCCTTGACCGTCGTCTCATCGGCGATCCACTGCAGGTACTCCGGGTTCCCCGCCCCAATCGGCCACGACACGACGCACGGGCAGTGATACGTGTGCAGTTCGCGGACCCGTTCGATGACGCGCGAGATGAGTTCCGCCCGGGTCTTGACGATCAGCACTGCTTCACTCGCCGTCTCGATCGCCCCCTGCCAGCGGTAGACCGACGTCATGCCGTCCAGCACGTTTCCACAGGCGGCCAGGCGTTCTTCCACCAGCGTTCGGGCGATGCGCAGCGCGTCGTCCTTGTTCGCGGCGGTCACGTAGGCGATGGCGGCGGTCATGGTCGCCAGCATACCAGATCGTACAGCGCAAGAATAAACCCCGGTGTTCAACGAACACCGGGGCCTTTCTGCACCAACACGGTGCAGAAGCGCGGAGGTACGTCCCTACTATACGCAGACCGGACGACGCCGACTGGCGCGAGTCCGGAATTTTTTTTCAGTCCGTGACGTGGCACAGTCGGGAGACCGTGCCACAACTTCTCTCAGGCGAACAACTCCTCAACAACTTCGCCGCCGTCGACGATCTTCATCGGTCGGCCGAGCGGGCTGATATTCTCATGGCGGGGATCAACCTGCAGCGACTTGCAGATCGACGCGAACAGGTCGGCGACTTGAACCGGACGATCTGCGACCGCACTCCCATCACTGCTGGAGGCGCCGATCACCTGGCCGCCGCGGATGCCGCCCCCTGCCAGCGCCGCGCTGAACACGCGCGGGTAATGGTCGCGGCCCGTGCGCGGGTTGACGCGCGGCGTCCGGCCGAACTCGCCCATCCACGCGACCACTGTGCGTTCCAGCAGTCCGCGGTCGTTCAAGTCGGTGATCAGGGCCGCGAGCGCGGGATCGACTTGGCTGGCGAGTTGCGCGGTGCGTTCGAAATTGTCCTGGTGCGTGTCCCAACCGTTCGATTGCACTTCCACGAACGTCACACCCGATTCCACCAGCCGCCGCGCGAGCAGGCAGCCGCGGCCGAACTGGTTGTCGCCATACCGGGCGACGAGCGATTCGGGCTCGTCGCGGAAATCGAACGCAACCGTTTGCGGCGTCTTCACCAGCCGTGAGGCTTTCCCATACAGTTGGCGGTGGCTTTCGACGACGCTGGCGGCGCCGCGCTCGGCAAAATCATCTTCCAGCCGGTCGAGCAGACCCAAGCGGCGCTCATACCTTGCATCGGGCACCGGGATGCCGACGTTTTGCGGCAACTGCCCGGGATTGTTGACGACGAACGGCTCGAAGTCGACCCCCAGGAAGCCTGCCCCGACCGTATTGCCGACCGAGACGAACGCCGGCAGCTCGCACCCGTCGTGGGCGATTTCCTTGACAACCGCCGACGCGAAACTGGGGTGCTTCACACTGCCCGACGGGAGGTAACCGGTATGCAGTTGGTACGACGCCCGCTGGTGCTGCCCCTCCTTATTGGTCATGGAACGGATCAGCGTCATCTGATCCATGACCCTGGCCGTCTGTTCCCAGCCTTGGGCGATTCGGATGCCGGGGACGACCGTTTCAATTGCCTGGGTCGGGCCGCCGTTCTCGGTTCCCGGTTTGGGGTCGAACGTTTCGAACTGGCTCGGTCCGCCGGCCATCCAGAGCAGGATCATGGACCTGCCCTGTTGGCGCAACTCGTCCGCCCGCAAGCACATCAGATCGCGGAAGTTCAGCGTGCCGGCCGCCAGAGCACCTGCCGATGCGTAACGCAAGAACCGGCGACGACTTACGCCATTTCGGCGGACCGTCACGTTTTCTTGCAGGCAGAGGCTCATCACTCGCTATCCCCGCGCGACCGACACCAACCGTGCGCAAACCAGTGGAGAGTATCAACCCCGCTCCACCGGCTAGCGTTTCGATAAAAATTCGCTGCTGTTCAGAAGGCTCCAGAGAATGTCCTCGAACGCCTCCGTCCGCGATCCCACCTGCTCGATGTATTCGGTATTGACGCGGATTTCTTTGTCCGACGGTTCGCGGGCCAGGACGAGCAGATACACCTCGGACAGAGCGTCCCGGTTGTCCGGAAATTTCTGCAGGATCCGCCCGAGACGTGTGTCGGCGTCACCCCGGATCAACGAGTTGAGTTGCGGCGAGTTCATCAGGAACAGCGCCTGGGGGATGCTCCCCACAATGTCATCCTGGGGCGTCGAGGGATCGAAACCGAACAGTTCGGCGAACGCCGCCCGGCCGGCGTCCCGGCCCGGCGCGTAAAACATGCCCCGCCCGCGTCCACGTTCCGCATTCAGGCGATCCACACCCAGCACTTTCGTCAGCGAATTGTAGACCTGGTCCGACCGGAGTCTGGTCGGCGACGCTGAGGCGAACGCGACCGAGTCGGTTCCCGAGTCACGCGGACGGATCTCGCGCTGGTATGTTTGCGTGCTGGCAATCGTGCGGAACAGCCATTTCACGTCGTAGTCCTGCTTCGCGAACGAGTCCGCGAGCAGGTCCAGCGCCTCGGGGAACTGCGCCGTCCGCTCCGGGCCGATGTCGTCAATCGGCATGTAGAAGCCTTCGCCCGTCAGCTCCGCCCAGATGCGGTTGACGAACGATTTGGCGAACCACTCGTTCCCCTTCGACGTGATGTGCCGGGCCAATGCCTCCCGGCGATCTTCATCGCTGGCGCCGGTGGCCAGTTTGTACCCGTCGACGAAGAACACCGGCTGCATCAGCGTCCCCCGCGAAGAAGGGTCCTTCAGATCGGCCATGTAGTGCTCCGGCGAGCCTCGTCCCGGCTGATCGGCGGGAGGCCGCGGCAGGTTTTTGAATTCGTCCAGCGACAGCGCGCCGTCCTTGTTGGTGTCGGCCGCTTCGAGGAGCTGCGCGAACCGGTCGCCGATGAAGCGTCGCTGCTCCGCTTCCCCCTTGGAGACCTTGCCGTCGCGGTTGCGATCCAGAAAGCCGAACGTCTGCTCGGGAGTCGCCTCTCGCATTTGCGCACGCGGCTCAGGCATGTTGTTGGAGCCGACGGCAAACGTGCGAATGTCTCCGGGCGTTTCCGGACGCACGGTGATTCGCGGGAAGAACGCGGCGAGCTGGTGGAACTGCTCGCGTTTCCATGAATCCGTGGGGTGATCGTGGCAGTTGGCGCACTGCAACTGAATACCCAGAAAGATCCGCGACACTTCGGCCGCCAGTTCTTCCGCCTGGCCGGTATGAGCGAAGATCAGCGCCGTTTCACCGTCTTCGCTGATCTTTCCTGTGGCGGTCAGCAGTTCGGTCGTGACCTCGTCCCAAGGGCGGTTCGCGGACAGTTGCTCCTGCATCCACGTTTCGAACTGCGGCTGGACGATCCGCGATCTGGCTTCAGTGGCGTGGGAGAAGATGACTTCGGCCCAATACGCCGACCAGATCTGTGCGTAGTCGTCCGACTCCAGCAGGCGATCGATTAGCGCCGACCGCTTGTCCCCGCCGGGGTCGAGCCCGAACAGGGTGACTTCGTTGGGAGAGGGGATCGTCCCCGCGAGATCGAGCGTCACCCGCCGGAGGAAGTCCTCATCGCTCGCCAGCGGTATCCCTCTCGCATCGCTCGGGAGCGCCGCCTCGATCAACGCATCGACCTGGAGGGCGGTGTCCGTCGGCACCGCTTGGTCGGTCGTATCAGCCCCATTCGCATTGTCGAAAGAGGCGGCCAGCAAGATTCCCACAGCGAACACAACGAACGGCGATGGCGAACGCATGACCGGAATCTCGCTTGAACCTGTTGTGGCGACCAGGGTTTGGAGTCCAGGACGCAGGCGGGATGTCACGTATTGCTTTAACCCCGTCCGGCCGGTTCCGGTTTCGTGCCGGATCGACACGATTCTTGCTCAGGACTGGAACGGGATCGCTTGAGCGAATTCCACCGGCATTGGCGCAGGAATCGGAACCGAACGATGGCGTCCATCTGTGATCGCGACACCAACCGGCGACTCATCGTAACCCGTGTTGCGTCCGATTGTTCCGTCACCAATGCCGAGGCCGGGAGAGGTGCCGCTGATCCGACATTCGCCCGTGCCAGGAATGGAGAACCATGAAACTCGTCATCATCGGCGGCGTGGCCGGCGGTGCCTCAGCCGCGGCCCGCGCGCGGCGCCTGTCCGAATCCGCACACATTGTGCTCCTGGAACGGGGGCCGGACGTGTCGTTCGCCAACTGCGGTCTTCCGTACTATATCGGCGGTACGATCGGCCAGCGCGACAAGCTCACGGTGGCGACCCCCGAGCGCCTCAAGTCGTGGCTCAATCTCGACGTCCGGGTCCGCTCGTCCGTCGAAACCATTGACCGCGCGGCAAAGTCGGTCCAGATCCGCGACCTCACATCGGGGCGAACGTACGACGAGTCGTACGACAAGCTGATCCTGGCGCCAGGCGCTGCGCCCCTCCGTCCGCCGATCCCGGGGATCGACCTGCCCGGCGTCTACACGCTGCGCAACCTGCAGGACATGGACCGCATCAGGGCGGCGCTCGACCAGGGGGTGAGCCGGGCGGTCGTTGTGGGGGCAGGGTTCATCGGACTGGAACTGGTGGAGAACCTGGTGCGACGCGGTATTGCTACGACGGTCGTCGAATTGCAGGACCAGGTGCTGCCACCCTTCGACAGGGAGATGACGACGCCGCTGGCTGAGACATTGAGATCCAATGGCGTCGCTTTGATGCTCGGCGAATCCGCCGAGGGTTTCGAGTCAGCCTCCGACGGCCTTATTGCGCGATTGAAATCAGGAGAGCGGCTCACGGCCCAGCTTGTCGTGCTGGGCATCGGTGTCCGCCCGGAGAACCAGCTCGCAGTCGATGCGGGACTGGACGTCGGGCCGCGCGGCGGCATTCGGGTCAACTCGTTCCTGCAGACCAGCGATCCAGACATCTACGCCGTCGGAGACGCGCTTGAAATCACGGACTTTGTCCTCGGGACGCCGACCCAGGTGCCGCTCGCTGGTCCCGCGAACCGGCAGGGCCGCATCGCGGCCGACAATGCTTTCGGCCGCAAGGTCCGCTTCCGCGGCACGCAGGGGACGGCCGTGCTCGGACTGTTCGGCCACACCGCGGCGATCACGGGCGCATCGGAAAAAGTGCTGCAGCGTGCACAGCGGCCTTATCGGATGGTTTACGTTCATCCGACGCATCATGCCGGGTATTACCCGGGCGCGGAGCCAATGACGCTCAAGCTGCTTTTCGACCCTGAGTCCGGAAAAGTGCTGGGTGCGCAGGGTGTCGGCGGCGCGGGGG
>CAZWGW010000344.1:2815-7353 GCA_964633565.1 uncultured Planctomycetaceae bacterium | reverse complement strand
AAAGCGCCCGGTACTGGTGGGCGTAGAGCATTTCGTGCGGTGCGAACGCCTGATTGGTGATCACCGCTCCCCCGGTCCATGTGGGGACACCCTGCACGGGCGAGGGATACAGGCTCGCGTTGAGACGCGGGTAGAGGTTCGGGTTGGGAAGCGGCGCGGCCTGCGCCGCGTAGGCGGCGGGATAGGCGGCGACCGGCCCGTTCGCGGAGTATGGGTTCGGCTGCTGGGCGACCACGTGGTTTTCAATCGCCGCTCCCAGCAGGATTGCCAACGCGCCCAGACCGATTCTGACCCTCGTCATTGGGGGACCTCCCTGAATTGTTCGCGTCACGTCGTGTGACGTCCCTCCGTCGCTCCCGTCAGCCGCGATTCCGCTGTGAGCCGGTCGACAAACAACATGCCGACGCTCTGCTCAACCGTTGGACTGCGCTGCCGGGAATGGATAATCACTCTTACGATTCGACCGGTGACGATCACAGCGCCCACTCATTTCGCAGCGGATGCGCCGCTTTGCACGCGGTCAGGAAGGTGTTCCCCTGCCGAAGTTTGCGGCACAGGCACAAGCCTCGCGACTGTTACACCCGGCACCCGCGGAAAAGTCGGCCTGCCTTGAAAAACCGGCACAATCCCTACAATGAGGCCCCCTGTCGGCTCGACGCAGTCCGGGGTTGGGGGGCAGCAACCGGGGCAACTGTCATCCGGCGGCACGGGCAGCGGCATCACCAGCGGAGGGAACCGTGGCAAAGCGGACACGCCCGCGGGGCGGCAACCGGCAGGATCAACCGAACGGTGCGGCGAACGGCAACGGCGCCCTAGACCAGGTGCAGTTCGTCTCCATCAGCGATGAGACCCGGCGGCGCTACCTGAACTACGCCATGTCGGTGATCATGGCCCGGGCCCTCCCCGACGTGCGCGACGGCCTCAAGCCCGTCCAGCGGCGGATCCTGTACGTGATGTACGACTCGCTGCGCCTGACGGCCGACGCCAAGTTCGTCAAGTGCGCGAAGATTGTCGGCGCCACCACCGGCGACTATCACCCGCACGGGGACGACGCCGTCTACGACGCACTCGTGCGGATGGCGCAGGACTTCACGATGCGCGAGAGGCTGGTCGACGGCCAGGGGAACTTCGGCTCGGTCATCGGCCTCCCGCCCGCCGCCCGCCGCTATACCGAAGCCCGGCTCACGGCGATTGCCGAGCAGCTCATGCAGGAACTGCGGCTGGAGACGGTCGACGTCCGGCCCAACTACAGCGCCACGGAGACGGAGCCGGTTGTGTTGCCGGCCCGGTTCCCCAACCTGCTGGTGAACGGGGCGCAGGGGATCGCCGTGGGGATGGCCACGAGCATCCCACCTCATAACCTGGCCGAGGTGATCGCCGGCTGCGTCCACCTGATCGACGAGCGTGAGGCGAGCGTGGCCCAGGTGATGAAGCACATCAAGGGACCGGATTTCCCGCTGGGAGGCCGGATTGTCACCGACCGCAAGGAACTGCGCCAGATCTACGAGGAAGGTCGCGGGACGATCAAGGTGAGGTCCGAGTGGCGGCTCGATAAGGAGGGGCGCAAGGAGATTCCGAACCGCGTTGTCGTGTATTCGATACCGTACGGCGTCGAAACGGGCGCCCTGGTGTCGGAACTGGGCGTGATCCGCGACTCGCGCAAACTCCCCCAATTGCTCGACGTCACCGACGAGTCGGACGAACAGCACCGGCTGCGGATCGTGCTCGACATCAAGCCCGGCACTGACCCGGAAACCGTACTCGCCTACCTCTACAAGCACTCGGCCCTGGAGCAGAACTTCTCGTACAACGCCACGTGTCTTGTCCCGGACGGGCATGGGGCCGTCGTCCCCCGGCGGTGCAGCCTGGTCGAGATGCTGCGGTACTTCCTCGACTTCCGGTTCCAGACCGTCCGACGCCGGTTCGAGTACCTGCTGGCCCAACTGGAAAAGCGGATTCACATCCTGCGCGGGTTCGAGATCATCTTCGACGGTCTCGACAAGGCGCTCAGGATCATCCGCGCCAGCGAGGGGAAACAGGACGCGGCCCAGAAGCTGATGCGGGCGTTTCCGCTGGATGAGGCCCAGACCACCGCCATTCTCGAACTGCAGCTCTACCGCATCTCGCAGCTTGAAATCGGGCGGATTCGGGAAGAACTCGAAGAGAAGCTGGCCGAGGCGGACCGCATCCGGAGCATCCTCAAGTCCGACCGCAAACTGTGGGGTGTCGTCAAGGACGAACTGCTCGAACTCTCGGACGAATTCGGGACCGAACGCCGCACGTCGCTCGGCTCGTCCGAAGAGATCACGGAGTTCGACCCGCAGGCGTACATCGTCAAGGAGAACACGAACGTCATTGTGTCGACGGAGGGGTGGATTCGCCGGCTGGGGAAGATCTCGACGGTCGACAAGCTTCGCATGCGCGACGGCGACGAGGTGCTGGCAATCGTCCCCTGCAGCACGCTTGACCACGTGATCTTCTTCGCCAGCGACGGCGCCGCCTATACGCTCGCAGCGAGCGAGATCCCCGCCTCGACCGGCTATGGTGAACCGCTCGCCAAGCACGTGCGGCTGGCAGACGGCGTGTCGATCGTCGCCGCGCTCGGCACGGATGCCCGCTTCACGCCGGCGGACAAGTCGCACAAGGACGCGCCCCCCTCCCCGTACGTGATGGTGGCCACTCAGCGCGGGCAGGTGCTGCGGATCCCGCTCAAGCCGTTCCGCGAACCCTCCACCAAGGCCGGCCGGCGCTTTTGCCGGCTCGCCCCCGGCGACCGCGTGGTGCATGCCGAACTGATGGAGGACCAGGACACGATGTTCCTCGTCACGCGAAATGCGCGGCTGATCCATTTTTCGGTGACCGACGTGCCGGTGCTGTCCGGACCGGGCCGAGGCGTGCGGGGGATCAAGTTGGTGGAGAAGGACGACGCGGTCCTCGGCGGCCAGCGGCTGACGCGGCCGAGCGACGCGCTGCACGTCCTCAACGAGAATGACAAGACGATCAGCTTCGGCCAGATGAAGTACAGCGTGACGTCGCGCGGCGGGAAGGGCGTCAAAACGAGCCAGCGGACGGGGATCAGGCGGATCGTGCGGCCGGACGTGGGGGTGGTGGACTGGGAACAGGTGAAGTAATTGCGCCGAGAGGGATCGCATGACGGTCCGGGAGCTTCTAAAATTGCTGAAGCAAGACGGTTGGGTCATTGCGCGGACGCGCGGCGACCATCGACAGTTGCACCATCCCACGAAGCCGGGCACCGTGACAGTTTCGGGACACATGAAGGACGATGTGCACCCCAAGACGCTTCGGAGCGTGTTGCGACAGGCAGGACTGGAACCATGAAACAATACACCGTGATCTACGAGCGCGGACCGCGGAACTGGTCGGCGTACGTGCCCGACCTCCCGGGCTGCATCGCGACGGCGAAGACGAGGTCGAAACTGGAACAGCAGATTCGCGAGGCGATCGAGTTCCACATTGAGGGCCTGCGGGACCAAGGAGAGGAGGTGCCGGAGCCGAGCACGGAAGCGGGGTTGGTGGAAGTGACGGGGTGACCCGCTGGGGCTGCTGCCGACTGGAGAAGTTGGAAGTGGTGCAATGGATCGAAACGAAGAGTACCGCGAAATCGCAAAACGCATCGTCCGGCACTACGCGCAATTCAAGCCGTCACATGGCGAAATCCGCATGGACGCCGTCTGCGACGACGGGCATGGCCGCTACGCGCTGGCACACGCCGGCTGGAACCTCCGCAAGCGTGTGCACGGAATGGTGCTCTACCTTCGAGTTGAAGAGGGAAAGGTCCACGTCGGATACGACGGTGTTGGCGACGGGATCTACAAAGATCTGCTTGAAGCCGGGATCCAGGAAGAAGATATCGTGCTGGAATACGTCCACCAACGAGAAGGCGCGACATCGGCGTAGTTCAATTATAAGCCGCGTTGAGTATAACCGTGACGTGATTTGCGAGGCAACATTTCTCGTCCGCGACAATTGGTCTTGAATAGTATGGTGACTCGTCCCTTTCGTGTGCTTGTGTACAAGCGTACGCACGATGCAGACCCTGACAAAGTCGGCTGTTTCGGGGTCTTCGACTGCATGGGCCCCATCCGCAAACGAGACTTCGAAGCCGTCGTCGGAGTAGGCGGCATAGGCACCGAAGCGCAACGAAACGGAATTGCAGGCAAGATCAATTGGGTTGGAATCGGCCCTCGAAAGACGCCCGCCCCCAGCAAAAGGGGGCCATTAGTTAGGTTCGACGACTTCATCAATTTCGGCACCGATGGACCTGAGTTTCGGGCGCTTGCACCAAAGCTTGCGAGGCGAATGTATTCGCAGAGAATCCGACACCTGATCGACGACGTGAGCGATGACGAACGTAAAGAGATCAGGACGATGCTCAGTTTTGCGAAGCGGGTACTTCGATCGCGGAAGAGAGGTTCCAAACCTGGCGCTACAAGCAAGGGGAGGAACTGCCGACCCCAGCGCCGAAGTGCTCTCACCAATCGATGTGGCTGACGCGTCGCAAACGTCGCTGTAGGTGC
>CAZWGW010000344.1:0-2780 GCA_964633565.1 uncultured Planctomycetaceae bacterium | reverse complement strand
ACTCCGTCGACGAGTACCTCGCCGGGCACTGCGATCGCGTCACGGTCACGCTGCACAAGGACGGCGCGTCGGTCTCCGTCCACGACAACGGCCGCGGCATCCCGGTCGACGTGCACAAGAAATACAAACGCTCGGCCCTGGAGATCATCCTCACCACGCTGCACGCCGGCGGAAAGTTCTCCGACAAGAACTACGCCCGTAGCGGCGGGCTGCACGGCGTCGGGTCGTCGGTCGTCAATGCCCTCTCCGAGGAACTCGTCGCCACAGTCCACCGCGACGGCTATGAGTGGCAGCAGCGGTACAAGCGCGGGAAGCCGACCGCCAGCGTCAAGAAGCTGCGCCCGTTCCGCGGCCGCGGGACCACGATCTTCTTCCGGCCCGACGACCAGATCTTCCGCCGCGTGCAGTTTCAGGCCGACACGATCCGCCAGCACCTGGAAGACATCTCCTACATCCACGGCGGGCTGGTGCTCGTCTTCATCGACGAAGCCAAGGGGGAACACTACGAACTGCACCATCCGCAGGGGATCGTGAGCTACCTCGACCGGATCATCGCCGACGAGAAGAAAAAACCGGTCCACGAGCCGATCTTCGCACTCGACAAGGACGAGGACCGCGTCCGCGTGGAGATGGTCCTCAAGTGGACGGAGTCGACCGACGACGAGGTCCGCAGTTACGTCAACGGCATCCGCACCCGCGCGGGGGGAACGCATGAATCGGGTTTCCGCGGCGGCATCGCCAAGGCCGTCAAGAACTACATGGACGTCCACGAGATCAAACAGAAAGGCGTGGAGATCACGCCGGACGACATCCGTGAAGGGATCGTCGGCATCCTGTCGGTGTTCCATCCCGATCCGATGTTCCAGGGGCAGACGAAGGACAAGCTCAACAACCCCGAGATGACGTCGCTTGTGGAAGGGCTGGTCCGTTCCGGACTGGAGACGTGGCTGAACGGCAATGCGTCGATCGCCGACGCCGTTGTGGGGCGGATCATCCTGGCGGCCCGGGCGCGGCAGGCGAGCCGCGATGCCGTGGCGACCGTCCGCACGAAGGCGTCCAGCGGCAAGAAGAGCAACCTCCCCGGCAAGCTGCTCGATTGCCGCTCCGACGATCCCGAAGAGTCCGAGCTGTTCATCGTGGAAGGCCAGTCGGCCGGCGGCACGGCCGCCAGCGGCCGCGATTCGCGCACGCAGGCCGTGCTCCCGCTGCGGGGAAAAGTCCTCAACACCGAAGCGCTCGGACTGGCCAAGGTGCTGCAGAACGTGGAACTCAAGGACCTGGTGGAGACGCTCGGCACCGGAATCGGGTCGCATTTCGACCCGCACAAACTGCGTTACGGCAAGATCATCCTGCTGATGGACGCCGACAGCGACGGCTATCACATCTCGACGCTGCTGCTCACGTTCTTCTTCCGGCACATGCGGGAGCTGATCCAGTCAGGCAAGGTGTTCCTTGCGCAGCCGCCGCTGTACAAGATCGAGATCGGCAAGGAGCGGTATTACGCCCAGGACGACGCGGCCAAGGAGACGTTCCTGGCGGCGCAACCCGCGAATCGCACGCCGGACGTCCAGCGGTTCAAGGGGCTGGGCGAAATGAACGCCGAGCAGCTCAAGGAGACGACGCTCGACCCCAGAACGCGGTCACTGCTGCGGGTGGACATCGACAACTTCGTGAATGCCGACGCGACGTTCGCGCAACTGCTGGGAAAGGATCCGGCGGAGCGGTACCGGGTGATCATGGAAGAGGCGGCGGACGTGGATGATCTGGATGTGTAGATCATTCGCTGCGCGTGGCCGCGGTCGATCTACCGGGCGAAATGTCATGGGAGGGACATCCAGCGAATTTCCTGCCTGACGATTGACGGCGGGTGATGAACACGCGCACAATAAGGGTTACCAAAACGCATTTCCTGAACTGATGGCTGTCTCCTCATGTCCTCGGATACCACAGACCATCGAGCACCGTTGGGACTGTTTGCTGATCGCGCCTCACCGCGACTCTACGATCGGCTGATCGAAGTTCTGCGAGTCCACCATTACAGCCGCCGGACCGAGAAGGCCTACGTCCATTGGATCAAACGGTTCCTGGTCTTTCACCAGCGGGCGCATCCACGGAATCTCGACGAATCCGACGTCAACACTTTCCTCACCCATCTGGCCGTCAACGGGAACGTGGCCGCGTCGACCCAGAACCAGGCGCTGGCGGCTGTGTTGTTCCTGTATGAGCGGGTCCTCGAACAGCCCCTCGACCGCATCGAGGGGGTCGTCCGCGCCAGGCGGCCCAAACGGCTGCCCGTCGTCTTGACGAAGGACGAAGTCGCCCGGGTCATCGGCAAACTCAATGGAATTCCGCGCCTGGTCGTTTCGCTGCAGTACGCGGCGGGCCTGCGTGTTCTGGAGGCCCTTCGTGTGCGCGTCAAGGACCTGGACTTCTCGCGAGCCGAGGTGACGGTTCGTGAAGGGCCCACCTGGAACTCGTGCGGGCACAGCATCAACGTGACCTGGCAGAAGGGAACGGACGTGTGCCACTCCCCACCGCGCTGGCCCGCAAATTTGCGCACGCGGACCGGGAGTGGATCTGGCAGTGGGTCTTTCCGGCATCGTCGCACTACGTGGACAAACAGACCGGAGTGCGCCACCGTCATCACTACCACGAGTCGAACGTCCAGAGGGCGGTCAGCCAGGCAGCCCGGGATGCGGGACTGACCAAACGGGTGACGAGCCACGTGTTTCGCCATTCGTTCGCCACGCATCTGCTGGCCGACGGATACGACATCCGCA
>CAZWGW010000343.1:0-7373 GCA_964633565.1 uncultured Planctomycetaceae bacterium | reverse complement strand
GAGCCAGAGCGGCAGCCGTTCCAGCAGTCGGGCGTGCGGCGTGCCATCCGCGTCCGTCAGAGTCTCCAATTCCACGTGCATGGTCCGCGCACCCTCCGCGGCCCTTCGTCTCGCGCCGCGCACCTCCGAGCACACGCGGCCGAGCAAGGCCGGAAGTTCGCCATCCGCGAGTAATTTCTGGTCGGCCGTCGACGGCGGTTGTCCGTCCGCCCCAGACGTGCCGGTTCGCGGTGGCACCCACCGATACGCGGCACACCACAAGCGGCCGAACAGGTCATCCGTCAGAAACGTGCCGTACAGCAGCAGCGTCGCCCAGCTCAGTTGTTCGAAGGGATCGATCGCGGCCGGACCGCCGTATTCGTCGAGGAGTTCGGAGATCCGATCGATCCGGCCGGCCCGCAGCCGCCGCGACACGCTCGCGTCCCGGGTCTTCCACGACGCGAGGAACTCCCCGAGCCGGCTGCTCCGCGCCGATTGGCCAAACGCGCGGCGCGACCAGAGCGGCTGCCACCACGGAGGACAGACGGCGATGTCGACTTGCTTCGCCCACTTCGCGGCTCGTCGAAACGGCGTCGTGGCGCGCATCCGTCGGCCGAATTCCTCCAGGTCGCCGCCCAATGCAGCGCGCTGCAGGCCGGCGGGAGCCGATCGTCTCCAGACGACGGTCGTCAACAGTTCCGGGTCGCTGGCCTGCGCCAGCGGGGCTCCGGAGCCCCTCACAAACTGCGTAGCCACGGTCATTCCGGACATCCTCCTCGGCCAGGCATCGCCCCTTACGGTCGTCGGGCGATCGCCAGCGTAGTGGAACGCAGATGATTTTCAACGCTCTGCGGGACGCGCCGCCCGGCCGCTGAGTTGCCGTGTCGTGATGACCGCGAGACAATCGCCCGGAGTTGAACGATCACGCCTCACGGAGCCGCCCGACATGTCCGATGCACGCACTGCGGCGCTGCGGCCGACCTGCGCCGTTCACGACATCGTCACTCCCGCCCAGCCGGACGACGAGCGGCTGTGGGTGCTCCAGGCGCCCAATGTCTGGTTCCGGCCGCTGCTGCTCAACCGCGTCAACGGCGAATGGGTGAACCTGCTCCGCGTGCGCAAGTCGGGCGTTCTGAGCCGGCACCGTCATCCCGCACCGGTGCACGGCTACGTGATCAAGGGGGCCTGGCGCTACCTGGAGCACGACTGGGTGGCCACGGCCGGCACCTACGTCTTCGAGCCTCCGGGCGAAGTCCACACCCTCGTCGTCGACGAAGGGGTCGAAGAGATGATCACCCTGTTTCACGTGCAGGGGGCGCTGATCTACATGGACGAATCCGGACGGACCGTCGGCTTCGACGACGTGCACGTCAAGATCGAGATGTGCCGCCGGCACTATGCGGAGGTGGGCCTCGGCGCGGACTACGTGGAGCGGTTCATCCGCTGACGGCGAGGCGTCCGAAATGCCGCGACGTTGTTGCCGGACACCGCGGCAACAACGTCGCAGCCAGTTGTTTCAGGAAGACGCGGCCGGATCACCAGTTCAGTTCGAGGCCCAGGTGGCCGCCGTGCGCCAGGAAGTAGCTGCTGGTCACGACTTCGTAGCGGGTCACGCCGAGCAGGTCGGTCCTGATCCCCTGCGCCTGGTCGGCGCCGTTGGCGACGTTGGTCACCAGCAGCGCTTCGTATCCCGTGCGGAGGTTGATGTAGTCCGTGACCGGGATGAGAATCCGGAAGCCCAGTGAACCGGCGAACGATGCCGTCGTCTTGCGGTCAAAGAACGTGCGGCGATAGACGGACGTGTCGTTCTCGACGCCGAACACCGTCTCCTGGACCATGCCGGTCGCCCGGTTCTGGAACAGGCCGGCCTTGAGGAAGCCTTCGAGAATGAGGAGTTGGGCCGGCTGATAGCGGCCGCCGAGTACAATGTGGCCGCCGTCCAGGTCGTTATCGGAATAGCCCTGGAACAAGGCCCCCAGCGTCGTCTGGATCGCCATGGGATCGAGCGGGTCGTAACCGACGAATCCGTCTCCTGCGCCGGCGATGTTGACGAACCCGGCCGCCGTCAGGGCGGCGCCGGACAGGCCGTTATTGGGTTCGTCCATCAGCACGGGGTCGTTCGGAAACGCCCCGTCGTCGACGTCGATCGCCTGAAAGATGCCGACTGCGAGGTTGGTTGAAGTCTCGTTGAGCTCAATGTGCCGCCAGCCGAGCGACGCCCAGACGTTTCTCGCCGAGCGACTCGTTCCGAAATCGAGTTCAAAGTCCCGCAGCCGGGACTCGAGCCGCTGCGAGATCGTCGCCCCGGCCTCGAGGTGCTCGATTTCCAGGTCTTCCATGTTGGCGACGTCGTTGGCCGCGTTGGAAAGCGCGTTCGGGAAGCCGAACCCCGCGGCCGGAGCGATGAACGCATTCGTCGGGTCGTCGAACGCCAGCGGCACCGCCAGCACGCCGCTCTCGGTGTCGTTCCAGTCGGGGACCTGCATGAACGACGCTTCGACGTCGAAGCGGTCGAACGACGCCCCGAGAGTAAATCGGAACCCTGATGAGATCCCGAAGTCCGCGTCGTCCGCGCCGGCGAGGAACTCGGTGTCGGAGTCGTTGTTGCGCGTCCAGAACACCCAGTCCGCGCTGGCGCGGAATTGCGCCTCGGCAGACCGGCTGCCACAGACGACAAACGTCAGCATCAGGACCGGCACACAGAACTTGGCACGTTTCATCCTACGCCCCCTTCGGAGTCCATTCCGACCGGCAGACGACGGCCCTTCGCCGGAATCTTGTGATTGTCAATCCACTTACGACGACGGACCCGCCCCGACGCCCCGTGCCTGACGGCCCCAACCAGCCCCAACGGCACGGTACGGTCGCAACACATCGTCCTAGATCGACAGTTTTGACGGTCAATCGCAGGAAATGAGTTGTAGTTCGTGCAACGAACGTAACTTTTTTGCGGCTTGTGCGGGTCGCGCGGACCGGGCAAAATGGAGAAGGATCAACCTTTCCATTCCCGGAACGCGCCCGTCCATTGGAGGCCCCGCATGCGACCACTCAACAACGTCATTGTCATTGTGGCAATTTCGGCCGGTGCGACCCTTCCCGGTCGGGGTGAAGAGACGCCGACGCAGCGGAGTGACCGTCCGCGTGCGAGGCGGGCAGCAGCCGCGCTGGAGCAGCGCGTGGCGGCGCTCGAACAGGAGGTGGAAGCGCTGCGGGCAGAGATTGCCGAACTCAAGCGACTGCCCGCGTCGACAGCGTCGCCGAGTGAAATCAAAGTCATCCCGCTCAAGAACTCGCTGGCGGATGACAGCGCAAAGCTCGTCCAGGAACTGTTCGGTCCGGAACGGGAATCGCAAATCGGGGCCGCAGCGGACGCCAGATCGAACAGTGTCATCCTCACGGGTCCGCCGGATCGCATGGACGTGATTGTGGCGCTCCTGCTCAGGCTGGACGAGTCCGCCGGCGACTCGCGTATTTCCCTCCGCTTCGCTCCGGCGAAACAACTGGAGCTGCGGGCTGCCGAATTGAAGGCCAGAGTGGCGCAGGCGGAAGCCGACGTGCAGGCGCGGCAGGAGCAACTCGAACGGATGGAACGCCTGGTCGAGAAGGGGTTTGCCACGAAACTGCAGTTCGAGGCCGAGCAGGCCGCGCTCAAGGCCGCTGAAACCGTGCTGGAACAGGCGCGCCGTGGGCTCGACGCACTTTCCAGCGAGACAACTCCGGAGGCAAAGCCGGCGGAGTGACCTGGGTGCGTGGCGAAGACGCTGGGCGGCGTGGTTTGGTACACTCCTATCCCGGATACCCTCACAGACAGGATGCAATCGATGATCACCTCTCCCACGCAGTGCGACCGCCGCAGGTTTCTTGGAGGATTGGCTCTCGGCGCGATGGCCTTCACGGCCCCCGGCGCGTTCGCCGAGGAACTGCTGCGGACCCCTTTGCAGACGGAAGGGCCGTTCTACCCCGACAAGCTGCCGCTCGACACCGACAACGACCTCATCATCCTGAATGACGCACTGACTCCGGCTGTGGGGACGATCACGCACCTCGGCGGCAAGATCCTCGACGCCCGGGGCAACCCGGTGCGCAACGCCGTGGTTGAGATCTGGCAGGTGGACAACAACGGCGCGTATCTACACAGCCGCAGCGGCAACGCCGGGAAGCGGGACGGCAACTTCCAGGGATTCGGCCGGTTCCTGACGGGGCGGAGCGGCGAATACTACTTCCGCACGATCAAGCCGGTGCCGTATCCGATGCGGACGCCGCACATCCATTTCGCGGTGAAGGTCAAGGGTCAGGAGGAGTTCACGACGCAGTGCTACATCAAGGGGGAGCCGCAGAATGCGAATGACTTCGTGCTCCAGGCCATCAGGGACGTCAAGGCGCGCGACTCGCTGATCGTCGATTTCGCGGCAGTCGAGGGGTCGAAGGTCGGCGAGGTGGCGGCGAACTTCGATATCGTGCTGGGGTATACGCCGGAGGCGTAGGGGCGAGGACGGCCGCGGCGTCGGCGCGCGACTGTTTGGCCGCGTGTGCAATGGGCCGCGCGCGGGCAGAATCGCTCGCCCCAGTCCTGGCACTCCGTGCGCGGGATCTTTTCCTGCCTCCGACTCCCGTCCTCCCTTCTCGTCTCTCCCGACTGCGCTCGGCAGTTCTCGGCAGTCTGGCGATTGCGGGCGACGGAGCCTGCGGCCAATAATGACGGGATGGGACCAAAACGCGGCCGCATCCTGTTTGTTACACTGTCGACGTTCTGCTGGGCGGTGACTGCTCTTTTCCTGCTATTTGGCCTGTTTGAGAACCTCTACCGCGCGTGGTTGTATCTCCGACACGGCGTACAACTGCCAGAACGGGCTCCACATGGCCAAGTCATGGCTTCAACAACTTTGCTATTGTGCTTCTCCTCTCCGACGTTTGCATTTGCCGCTTGGCGTTGGTGGCAGAATCGCTGGCGCCCGGCCCTCGCGGCAAGTGTGATCGGGTATTTGGTGACCGCTGTCGCGATGTGGCTTCGTGAGCCATGAGTCACCTTTGTGATTCGCTTTGCGCCGTCCCATACTGCACCTCGCCTGTCCACTCGGGGAAACTCATGCCCACGCTCGCACTTGCCCCTCTCGTCTGCTTCGCCCTCGCGGCCGCCCCGATTGCTGCCGCGGACGCCCCGCGGCCGAACATCCTCTGGATCACCAGCGAAGACCACGGACCCCACATGGGCTGCTACGGCGACACATTCGCCACAACGCCGAACGTCGACGCCCTCGCCGCGAAGGGGATGATCTACACGCGCTGCTGGTCGAACGCCCCGGTCTGCGCGCCGGCACGGACGACGCTCATCTCCGGCCTGTATCCGCCGTCCACCGGCAGCGAGCACATGCGGAGCATGGTGCCCTATCCCGCCGGAAGAAAGATGTACCCGCAGTTCCTCCGCGAGGCCGGATACTACTGCACCAATAACTCGAAAGAAGACTACAACCTCGCCAAACCCGCCAATGTAGTCGACACGCGCCGCGTGTCGGACCCCAACACGCGGAGCGTGATGGCTACAAAAGTGTGGGACGACTCGTCGAACAAGGCCCACTGGCGCAATCGTGCGGCGGGGCAGCCGTTCTTTGCCGTGTTCAACTCGACCAGGAGCCACGAAAGCCAGATCCGCACGCGGCCGCACAAACAGGTCCACGACCCGGCCCGGGTCCGTGTCCCCGCGTATCACCCGGACACGCCGGAAGTGCGCGAGGACTGGGCACAATATTACGACAAGGTGACCGAGGCGGACGCCGACGCCGGCAAAGTCCTCCAGCAGCTTGAGGAAGACGGCCTGGCAGACGACACGATCGTCTTCTACTACGGCGATCACGGCAGCGGCATGCCGCGCAGCAAGCGCTGGCCGTACAACTCCGGTCTGCACGTGCCGCTCGTCGTGTACATCCCGGAGAAGTTCAAGGACCTCGCCTCCCCCGACTACAAACCGGGCGGCAAGTCGGACCGGCTCGTGAGCTTTGTCGACTTCGCCCCCACGCTGCTCAGCCTGGTCGGCATCGAGCCCCCCGACTGGATGCAGGGCTTCGCCTTTCTCGGCCAGTACCAGGCGCCGCCGCAGCCGTACATCTACGGCTTTCGCGGCCGGATGGACGAGCGGTTCGACATGGTCCGCAGCGTGACCGACGGGCGTTACGTCTACATCCGCAATTACATGCCGCACAGGATCTACGGCCAGCACGTCGCCTACATGTTCCAGACGCCGACCACCCAGGTCTGGAAGCGGCTGCACGACGAGGGCAAACTGACGCCCGAGCCGGAGATCTTCTGGAACACCAAGGCTCCGGAGGAACTGTACGACCTGCAGTCCGATCCGGACGAAGTCCACAACCTGGCGAACGATTCGGGGCATCGCGACATTCTGAACCGGATAGCGAAGGCTCAGGCTGACCTTGTGCTGCGGATTCGCGACGTGGGGTTCCTGCCGGAGGGAGAGATCCACAGCCGATCGCACGGCGAGTCGCCGTACGACATGGCGCGGGACGACGACCGGTATCCGCTCGACCGGATCCTGAAGGCGGCCGAGAATGCGACCCGGCCGCTGGAAGCGTCCGGGTCGCTCGATCCGCTCGAGGCCGCGATACACGACAGCGACAGTGCCGTTCGCTACTGGGGAGCGCTCGGCGTCCTGATGCGCGGCGAAATGGGGGTGTCGGAAGCGCGCCGTGAACTGCGGGTGGCCCTGAAGGACGAGTCGCCGTACGTGCGGATCGTCGCGGCGGAAGCGCTGGGACGGTTCGGAACGCCCGTTGACGCGGAGGAGGCACTGGCGGTGCTCATTGAACTCGGACCGATCGACCGGAACAGTGTGTTCGTGTCGATGGCGGCGCTCAATGCCCTGGAATCGCTGGGGGCCAGGGCGGACCCGGCGGCCGACGCGGTCCGGAAGTTCCCGGCGCAGGGGGAGGTGCCGGACGCACGGTACAACTCGTACGTGCCCAGGGTGCTGGAGCACTTGACCGGCGCGCATTGAGCGGCCGCCCCGGTTCGGCCACATCGGTGTTCGCGCCCGGGACGCCGACGGTTACCGGGAAAACCCCGGCCTGGAATCAGGTGATTTTCGGGTTCTCGAAACGATTATTTTGTTGACAATCAGCGTTGGAGTTGTTACGAGGGGGGGAGCGGATGGTTCGCTTTCTCACTCACACTCTCTCAAGATTTCGAGATTCCAGTTCTGCCACGATAGTGGGGACTTCGAGTCGGGTCCTTAAGTCGAACGGTTCGGCCGGCAGGATTTTTTTTGCGAATACTCGATAACCGCCGCCCGGGATCGACCGGGCGTGTGGTGTTGCGCCGGTCGTACACCCCCATTTCGTGCGCAGTCGTTGGCTTTCTTTCATCTTTCTAGGGAGAGACTGTCA
>CAZWGW010000342.1:255-7377 GCA_964633565.1 uncultured Planctomycetaceae bacterium | reverse complement strand
GGATGCTGTCGACCCCTTCCAGCGTGTCGACGACGTCGACGGAACGCCGGATGCGATCGAGTCCCGTGAGCAGCCGCCGGCGATCGTCGAGGCGGTCGAGCGGCAGGCTGAGTTTCATGTTCTGCCGGCTCTCGCCGCCGCCGCTGGGGGCGAACGGGGAGTACGCGGCGCCGAGCGTGCCGGTCGATTCGAAGTCGCCAAAATTCTTGATGGCGGGCTCGGTGGAGTCGTCGACCGCCTGCGGATAGAGGGCGATGTTGGTCGGCATGCCGCTGCCGGGGCGATTCGCTCCGGCAACCCGGGCATAGAGCGAACCGAGGTTCGCGCCATAGGTCGCCCTGCCCACGATCGGTTTGATGTCGTGGTTGCCGTCGCCGGTGCGGAAGGAACGAACAATCGTCGTTTTGTGCGCGAGCGCCGCCAGCCGCGGGAAGGTGTAGCCGTAGGTGACGCCGGGGATGGACGTGGCGACTTCACCGTTGACGCTGCAGTTGCCCGGCGGGGCGGTCATTTTTGGGTCAAACGTCTCGATCTGGCTCGGGCCGCCGTGCATGAAGACGAAGACGACGGACTTATCCGAGATCGGCAGGGACTCCTGGGCGGCGCGGACTTTTGTCGCCAGGAGTTGCGGTAAGGTCAGCCCGCCGAGTGTGAGACCGCCCACCTTGAGGAAGGCGCGTCGGTCGTGCCGGTCGGTGAAGCCGCCGATGTCGAGCATGGCCGGGTCCGATTGAGTGCGGGAGCCAACCATCCAGAAATATCAGGATTCGCCAATATGTTCAATCGGAGAAGGCACATCTTGTCCTGAACTCGGACTACAGGATGGCATGTTGTGCGGCGCTGAGGAGCAAGCAGATGTGCACCATGCCAAGCAAAATCGCGGCCACTAGCGCACGGAATCGTTCAAGCGGCACGTTAACGCATGCCGCGCAGACGAACGATACCGTTGACAACACGAATGCGCCCCACGTCGCAAGGATTAAAGCGCTCCACAACGCTAACCACCACAGGGTCTTGTACCCGATCATCACTCCGTCGCTATAGACGCGGAACAGTTCCGCCCGTTCGACCAGCGCGATTGCCACAACGATCAGAATGACGACGAATTGGAGCCAAATCGCAATTCGTGCCCGACTCTGCCATCGATCGATGAGGCATTCGTGCATCGCGTGGATCAACGCTTGTGGTCAATCCCACCACCAGCGCACGTCGGCTCCGTCCTGTCGGGCGAGGGCGCGTCCGCGAACGCCGACCGCGGCCTGTGAGGCCTCGTTGCCTTTGGTCTGGACGTGGGAGATGACCGAGAACGGGTTGAGCGTCACGCCGCCGATCAGGCCGAGCATCGTGCCGCGCTGGGCCGGACGGGTCATGGCTTCCGAGGGGACCTGCTTTGCCACGGGGAAGGTTTCGATCGGCGCCCGCTGCTCATCGAGGAAGACGGACGCTTTCCAGTCGATCTTCTCGAGGATGCGCTCCTTGCGGAACAGGGCGGAGACCACGGCCAGGTCGAACAGGTTCTGCAGCTCGGCAAAGACGGGCGACGCTTCCGCCAGTTCGGTGAAGTGCCCGGTGAAGAGTTGCGCGAACTTCTGGGTGCTGGCGCGTGTGAATGCCGTGTCGCTGCGGTCCCCCTCCGCGCTGACCCGCTCTTCCTGCGAGAGGAGTTGCGCTCGCTGGCCGACGAACTGATACGCGGTGCCGTCCTCGGCGGCGTGAATCGCCTCGTAAAGTGGAGCAAACCACCACCGCTGCATGCTGTTGCCGTTGGGGACGAGCAGCGACAGGTGGCTGCGGATCTCACGCACTCCCGAGGGCTCGGCCCCCAGCGAGATGCGCTTCATGCGGTAATCCGCCTCCACGAGGACGTGCGCGTAATGTGAGTTTTCCGGGACACCCCAGACGGAAATATTTTCCATCCCCAGTATCTGCGCCATCTGGACGTAGCGCCGCTTTGCCCCGGCGGACGACGTGGCCGAACTGTTCTGTCGGACGTAGTCCTGCAGCGCGGCGAGCCGCTGCTCGTCCGGGTCGATGGAGCAGCCGATTGAACCGTCGCCGCGGAGCACTGTGCGCATCGCGACCAGGAGGTCGTCCAGCCGGATCGGCGGGCGGCCGGTGGTCAGGCCCCGCATCCGCCCCGAGGCGTCCGGAGCGAACCCTTCCGCCGGGCCGGCGAGCACGACGTCGCGACCGTCCGGATCAACAAAGACGTAATCGATCCGCTGCAGTCCGGCCAGGTGCTGCATTTCGGGCGGGACGGCCTGATTGCCATCGAGCAGGGCCGTGTAGGCCTGCTCCAGTTTGACGAGCGACACCTTGCGGAGGTCGGAATGCGCCTGCAGGTCGGCGGAGAGGTGCTCGGACGCGAATGCCTCCGCCTGCTTCTTCTGCAGCGAGGCGGACTTCGCCTCGGAGAAGGCCGGGGCGACGACCCCCTGGGGGTCGATGCGGATGCCGGACGACTGGTTGTTGTTCCCCTGCGCGAGCACCGTTGCCGGGGCAAGCAGGAGAAAGAGCGTGGGTAGACCGAGAGCGGACCGAAGCAGGGCCAGTTTCACGAAGGGCCTCCCTGACACGATGAGCGTTGACATGCTGCCGCAAAATCAGCCCGTCGTGTGCGCACGGGGCAATTATACCGGGGCCGGCCCGGCTGCCCACCCCTCCCGCAGGCTGCTCAAGCGATAATCAGCCGGACCGGCCGCCGGGGGCCGCCCGACTTCGGCAGCGGCGCTCACAACCTGCATGCGGGGCACGAGATCCGCGAAGTGCCGTCGCATGGCCGCGAGTTTGGCACTCGAACTGCATCCCCGGTGATGGCCCGCCCGCACGCCCTCCCGCCGTTCCCGCCTCACCCGGAATTGACGCTCTCTTCACGTCGCGCTCGCACAGTTGCGGCATTCTGTCGCCACCCATGCACGGTCCGATTTTGACGCGAGGTCACGATGTCGACGGAGACAATACGCTGGCAGGGAGTTGCCGACGACGGTCATCGGCCTGACTTGCCCGTCCGGTTGCGCATCCCGGCGGTGCGCTGGTTCTGGCCGCTGTGGTCGTTCATCGCGCTGGTGTCCGTGTTCGATGCGTGGCTGGTCGTGCTGAATCTCCCGGCGATGCCTTTCGTCGAAGAGAACTGGATGTGCCGCTGGCTGATCCGCGCCGATCCGCAGGGACTCAGCTATTTCCTGCCGGCGAAGGCCGCGGGGACGGCCGCCGTCCTCTTCATCCTCCGCGGCATCGTGTTGCGAATGGAGCGGCACGGAATGGCCATCACGAGCGGCGTGGCGCTGTACCAGTTCAGTCTCCTGTTGTACTTCCTGCGTTGAGCGAACAGCAGGTCATCGATGTGGCAGGCACACTCCGTGTGCCGTCAGACGGCGTTCGGACGCCATTGTGATCCATTCGACGGCACACGGAGTGTGCCGGCGGCTACGGGAATGCTCTCAGCCGCGGTCATGGTGATGGTCGTGCCCGTGATCGTGGCGATGGCTGTGATTGTGATCGTGGCTGTGTCCGTGATCGTGACCGTGGTCATGAGTGTGACCCTGACGCGGCTGCACGGGCGGGGGATCCCCGGTGCGGGCTTCGACCGTCGGCTTCGAGACCGGCGCGGCGACATAGGCCGCTTCGGCCGCGCGGAAGACTTCGCGGAGCGGGACGCCGGACTGTTTCGCGACTGCTGCACAGGCTTCGTATTCAGGGGTGAAGACCGGCGGCTCTCCCGGGCGCCAGCCGAGCTTGCCGGCGATCGGACCCCAGGCTGTTTCGACCGTATGCGACTGCCGACGGCGTTTCGAGCGTTCGAGCATTTGCCGCCGGATGCCGAATGTGCCGGTTTCGGCAAACAGAACGGCCTCCATCGCGTCGACGTCGGCCGGGTGCGCAAGGACGCTCAGCAGCACGCCGGGACGGTCTTTCTTCATCTGGATGGCCGTCGTAAACACGTCGAGCGCGCCGCCCGCGAGCAGTGACTGTTTCGCATAACCGATCACTTCGGCCGGCACGTCGTCGAGATTGGTCTCCAGCAGGCAGACCTGATCGGTCTCACCCGAGGCGGCTGCGGTGCCGACGAACAGCCGCAGCAGGTTGGCCCGGCCGGGAAAGTCCATCGTGCCGGCACCGTAGCCGACCTGTTCGATCGTCATGGCCGGCAGCGGTCCGAACCGCTGAGCGACGGAGCGGACAATGGCCGCTCCGGTCGGCGTCGTCAGTTCAGCCTCCACGGGGACGTCGGCGAGCGGGATGCCCTTCAGGATCTCGGCAGTCCCCGGCGCCGGGATGGGGCAGTCACCGTGCGCGATCCTGACGTGGCCACGTCCGGTCGGGAGCGGACTGCAGACGATCTGATCGGCGGCGAGCAGGTCAAAGCCGACCGCCGCACCGACGATATCGACGATCGAGTCGATCGCTCCGACTTCGTGGAAGTGGACCTGTTCGATCGTGCTGCCATGGACGCGAGCCTCCGCCTCGGCGACGACGCGGAAGATACGCAGGGCGAGATCCTTCTGGCTGCGGGTGAGGCCGCCGGCTGCTTCGATCAGTCGCGAAATGTCGCCGAAGTGCCGGTGTGCGTGCTGCTCGGGATGGCGGACGCGGAAGTACTTCGCGCGGAAGCCCCCCTTGACGACGATGTCGATTGACAGTTCGACGCCGGGGAGGCCGAGCGAATTGACGGCGGCGCGGATGCGGGCCTCGTCGACGCCGGCGTCAATCAGGGCGGCGAGCGTCATGTCGCCGCTGATGCCGGTGGCGCAGTGCAGGTAGGCGATTTTCACGGTGCGGGAACCTCTGGATTGCGGGTTCGAAAGCGGACACAATTCTGGCGAATCCGGCAAACCGGCGAAATGGACAGTACAGCACTCAATTTGACAACTTTTTTTCCCGTCCTCAAATTGTTCGGCCCGTTCTCCGCGATGCACAATGTACCGGCGCATGGGCTCAATTACCCGCTGTCGTCGACGAACTCGAAGGGTATGCGGGCTGCGCGGGCTGCCGCACGCCGTTGACGCGATTCGTGGCGGCTGACAGACTGTTGGTTCGTCGCACCGGAATAGACCACCAGAGGAGTTGCCGATGAAGCTGCGTTGCGTGTTGCCGGCCCTGTTGCTGAGCCTCTCCACGACGGTCGCCCGCGCCGAGAACTGGCCGCAGTGGCGCGGTCCGCAGGGGAACGGAATCTCGACCGAGAAGGGGATCGCGACAAAGTGGAGCCAGACCGAAAACGTGGCCTGGCGGCTGCCGCTGCCGGGGCCGGGGGGCGCGACGCCGGTGGTGTGGGGAGATCACATATTCATTACGTCGACCGTTGGTGAAGGCGATGGGGCCGACCTCGTCCTGGTGTGCGCTTCGACTGCCGGCAAGGAACTGTGGCGAAAGGAGGTCGGCACCGGCAACCAGAACGCCCGCACAACGGAAGGGAACTCGGCGTCCCCGTCTCCCTGCACGGACGGAGAGCATGTCTGGTGCTTCTTCGGCACGGGAGTCCTCGCCTGTTACGACTTCAGTGGCAAGGAGGTGTGGAAATTCAACGTTCAGGACCGCTACGGCAAGTTCGACATCCAGTTCGGGATGACGTCGACGCCGGTGCTCGACGGAGACGCGCTCTACCTGCAGTTCATTCATGGCAGGTGGGGGGGTGACTACCGCGTCGGGAAGGTGGTCAGGCTGAAGAAGGCGACCGGCGAAGAGGTGTGGGCGGTTGACCGGCCGACGAACGCCGAGGACGAATGCAAGCACTCGTATGCCTCGCCGATCCTGTACGACGACGGGCAGCACCGGTTTCTGCTGACGCACGGCGGCGATTGCACGGCGGCATACAACCTGAAGACGGGGCGCGAAGTGGGGCGGCTCAGCCAGCTGAACGGTCCCTCGCCCCTCAACAAAGGGGCATACGACAACACGTTCCGGTTCGTCGCGACGCCGTCGGCGGGTGACGGGTTCCTGGTGATCCCCACGGCGAAAGAAGGCCCGCTGGTCGCGGTCAACGTGCGGGACGACATCGATGGCGACGTGAACCAGCACCCGGACGCGATCCGGTGGACATACGGCAAGACGCCGGATGTGTCGATTCCGCTGATTCTCGACGGGCTGGTGTATTGTCTGATGAAGAACGGCCAGGTGTTCGTGCTCGACGCCGATACCGGCAAGGAACTGAACCTGAAGCGGATTCACGGCGCCGAACACCGGGCCAGTCCGGTGTACGCCGGCGGCCACATTTACCTCTGTGCGCGGGACGGCGTGTGCACCGTGCTGAAAGCCGGACCGGAGTTGGAGGTGGTCGCAGAGAACAGCATCGGCGATGAACCGATCACGGCCTCGCCGGTGATTTCGGACGGGACGCTGTACCTGCGGTCGTTCGATGCGCTGTATGCGATCCGGCCGTAACGCGGAGAACGTGCATGGCCGTCGTTCTGCATGAGTTTTCGTGGGAAAGGATGGTGGCCGCCGTGGAAGACGTGCGCGAACGGGCGCGCCGGGCAGCAGCGGCGCTGACGAATGCGGGAATCCCCTTCGTCGTGGTCGGGGGGCATGCGGTCGCGTCGTGGGTCGCGCGTGTCGATATGGAAGCGGTCCGCAATACGAAAGACGTCGATCTTCTCGTTCAGCGGGAGGACTTCTCGCGCGTGATCGATGCGCTGCAGGTGGCCGGCTTCGTGCACCGGGATGTACACGGCGTTGACCTGTTCCTCGATGGTCCGGAGGGGTCGGTCCGCAGCGCCATTCATATCGTGTTTGCCGACGAGAAGGTGTACCCCGATTACGTGTTGCCGACACCGTCCGTCAGCGAGTCGGAACCGGGGCCGGACTTCCCGGTCCCGACACTGGAGGCGCTGCTGCGGATGAAACTGACATCGAACCGGCTCAAGGACAAGGTGCACGTCCTGGACCTGCTGGAAGTGGGGCTGGTGGATGAGACGTGGTGTGAACGGCTACCCGCGGAGTTGTCGGCGCGGCTGCGGGAGCTGATCGAGACGCGAGCGCGGGAGGGTTGAGCACGGGGTCCGGTCAGCCCGACCTCGGGCGCCGATGTTGCGCAGCCGGAACCGGAGTCGCCGGAATCGCGCAGAAATAGGGCGTCGATGTATAAAATGCGTCGACACTGACGCAGGAATTCTGAGGCAAATA
>CAZWGW010000342.1:0-245 GCA_964633565.1 uncultured Planctomycetaceae bacterium | reverse complement strand
GTCGACTCTCACGCCTGAATGCTGCGCGAATTCGGCTACCACAAAGCGAGTTCGGCGACGTCAGAGGGCCGGCCCGGCAGCGCGGACGTCGGCCGACACACCGTCGGCATAGGTCTTGAAATTCTCGGCAAACAGTCCTGCCAGCTTTCGCGCGGCCTGGTCATAGGCGGCCTTGTCGAGCCAGGTCTTTTTCGGCTGGAGCATCTCGATCGGGACGCCGGGACAGCCGGTGACGACGTGCAGCC
>CAZWGW010000341.1:0-7388 GCA_964633565.1 uncultured Planctomycetaceae bacterium | reverse complement strand
GGGACGCGTGATGCCGATCCGCCGGCCGAACAGCGGCAGGTGTTCAAACCACGCCGCGGGTTCGCGCAGCGCCACGCACTCGCCGATGACGATGACGGACGGCGGAGTGAGGTCCGAGCGCTGGGCGGCGGCGGGCAGTTCCGCGAGCGGCGCGGTGACGGCCCGCTGCTGCGGCCACGTGGCGCGGCAGATGACGGCGCTGGGCGTGTCCGCCGGCTTGCCCGCGGCAAGCAGCGCGGCGACGATCGGACCGACGCGGTGCAACCCCATGTAGAAGACGAGCGTGCCCGGGAATCGGGCCAGTTCCGCGTAATCGATCAGCGACACCCCTTTTCGCGGATCCTCGTGCCCGGTCACCAGCGCCACGGCCGACGCATGCTCGCGATGCGTGAATGAAATGCCCGAATAAACGCCGGCCGCCGTGGCCGCGGTAATACCGGGCACGATCTCAAACGGAACTGCCGCGGCCGCCAGCGCGGCGGCCTCTTCGAACCCACGTCCGAAGATGAACGGATCTCCCCCCTTCAGCCGCACCACAGTCTGGCCGGCGCGCGCGGCGGCAATCAGCCGGCGGTTGATTTCGTCCTGGTCCAGCCGGCAACCGTCCGGTCCCGACGCGCGCGCCGTGCGCTCCGTGTGGCCGCACGTGTGCCGCAGCAGCAGTGGATTGACGAGACCGTCGTACAGCACCAGGTCCGCCCGCGCCAGGCAGTCGCGCCCCTTGAGCGTCAGCAGGCCCGGATCACCGGGACCCGCGCCGACAAGATACACCTTTCCAGCGGTGGCCATGCTGTTCAGCTTATGCAGTTGCGTGACTGCCGTCACTCCGCTCCGACACGGAATCGCGACGGCCGCGGATCATTCGGGAGGCAGGGCCGAAAGTCCGCTGCACTGCCGGCAGACATTGCGCACACGTCGCGCTCCTAGCTGGTCGATCAGCGCCTGCCAATCGGCGGCTGCGAGCTGCAGCGCCTCGTCGGCCGAGCGCGTCCCGTCGAGCGCTTCGGACAGGCGGGCCGTCAGCCGGCCGTGGAATTCCCTGCGGTGCGGCAGCGGCAGGTCGGTCACCACCCGCGACGATTCCAGGATGCCCGTGACCGTCCGCACCTGCTCGCGCCATTCCTCGACCGGCCATCCGGCCGGCGGGTTACGCGACACGTCGTCTACCCCCGACGCACGGCACAGCCGGCGGGCTGGACGGTTGACGCGGGACGCCGAGTCTTCCTGCGCATCGATCGACGCCCACAAGTCCCAGGCCGCACGTTGCGTTTGTTTCGCGACGCGCGCCGAGACGCAAACCACCAAGCCGTCGAAACCGACGAGCGTGACCTGGTTCACCGCCTGGCCATCGGCCGGCGGCACCCATTCGCCGAGTTCGCGATGATAAACACGGTCGGCGCCGGGCAGCGGCGCCACTCCGATCCGAATGTCGGCGGCGCGTTCCATCGTGGACAAGTCGTTCCCGGGAATGCCGATCGCGAGCGCGGCCCGACCGGCCGCAACCTCGCGGAAGCAGTCGGCCGGCGTCAGAGTGAGCGACCGGGGGTCAAGTCGCTCCCTGGCGGCCTGCGCCGCTGCAAGCGCGTGGACGAAGGGTGGTTCGCCGATCAATGGTTGCCCGGTCTCAAGATCGATGAAGAGCGACAGATTGTCCGGGTGCAGCGCGAAGGACGCCGCGCGGGCGAGGTAGTTTGTCGCCCGGAAGTCGCGGTGCCATGGTTCCACCGCCGCGAGGCCGGGCGCCCACTCGTGCAGCGTGTCGAGCAGTTGCTGATAGTCCCGCCACGACGTCGGCGGCTCCCGGCCGGCGGCGTGCAGCAGGTCGGCCCGGTAGTAGCACGCGAGCACCGGACAGTCGACCGGGACCAGGGCCGGATGTTTGCCCGGTGCGGCCAGGCCCTGGCGCAGTCCACTCGATAAGCCCTGCCAGACGGCCGCCGCACGGACGTCCAGAGTCGTATCGAGCGGTGACAGCCAGGCCGCATCGACCAGTTCAGGCACGAGCGGCAGGGGAGCAACGAGCAGCGCGGTCTCGTCCGAGAGGTGAGGCAGCACTTCGCCGGGACCGGACAGATCGAGTTCTTCCACGCGACAGACGGCGCCTTGCGCGGACTCCCATTCTCCGACGGCAATTCGCCATTCAACGGCCAGTCCAGATGAACGTGGCACGCCGACGCCCAGTTCGGTGTTGCTGAAATCGGGCCGCGACCGGACATCATCCGTGGGTTCATCACGGGAGGGGCAGCCCAGCGCCCACGGCACGACGCCGATGGCAGCCCAGCGGGCGAACCGGCACAAGGCTTCCCGGCGGTTGGCCGTCGCACGGAGCGGATCACGGAACAGGGACTGGGCCATGGTTTCTCACGCGGCGCGGCCGACCGATCGGCCCTCAAGGCGCGGGCTTGTCGGTGGCGGACGCCGGATTGTCCGCTCCGGTGGTCCCGGGCGCGTCGTCCTGCGCCGGCGCCTCGCCGCCCCCTCCTTCGGGCGTATCAGGAGCGAACATCCCATCCCACACCGGAATCTGCTGCGATGGCCCTTCGAGCGAAACCGGGATTCCGGTGGCGCAGTTCAGGTAGAAGGCCACTGCGGGCCGGAACTCCGACTCCGGATCGGAATTCAGGATCTGTTGCAACAACTCCCGCCCCTGGTCGGTCTTCGCCTGTTCAAACGAGCACAGGGCGCGATTGAGCTGGGCCATGGCCCACTGGTTCGGATAGGTGAGCATGAGATCCGCCATGACCTGCGTGCGGTACACGGGGCCGAACTCCGTGGCCTCGGCCGGCCCGTGCGTCAGCGGCACCGTGCTGGTGGTAAATGCCGTGCCCAGTTCCGGGCTCGTCCCGAGCACGGACCTCAGACGCAGCAGAGTGGCCAGTTCGGCTTCGTCGCGCCAGAGCATCTGTGCGCGGTCATAATCGCCCGCGGCCACGCTGGCCAGCCCCGTGAGGTTTCGCCAGCGGCCAGCCAGCGCCGGCTGTCGATCCACGGCCAGGCGCATCATGTCCCCCATCCCTTCCAGCAGCGTCAGCGCCTCCTCCGAACGTCCGACGTTCAGCAGCAACTCCGCGTAGATCAGTTGCACGACGGGGTTTTCGGCGATCACGGTCTGATCCTGTTCCAGGATCCGCAACGCTTCGCCCGGAAGTCCGCGCTGGGCGGCGGCCTGGACGAGGGTCATCCTCGGTGTCTCGCCCGCCGCCAGTTGCTGCCTTAATTCATCGCGCACCGCCTCGACCTGCGGCTCATACTTCGCGAGGATTTCACGCGCCTCTTCGATCTGCCGCTGGTAGCCCTCGTCCTTGGGAGAGAAGGGAGACAAGGCGCCGGTGAGCCGCTCCACGTCGTGCAGATGCTCCAGCGCGAGGTCCACCTTGCCCGTGGCCAGCAGCACCTGGCACAAATTGTAATGCGCCAGGGCGTCGCCCGGATCGCAGATCAAAGTGTTGTACAGGGCGCTCAGCAACTGCTGGACGCGCAGGTCGACACTGACGGCGCTCCCCCCCTGTCGCATCAGTTGTTCCAGGCGAAACAGATAATTGTACGCGCTGGCCAGCGTGCGATAGCCGTCGGCCGAGTTCGGGTCGACGACCAGCCCCTGGCGCGCATGCCGCACCGCCAGGACGGCGAGCGCGGCCAGCAGGTCGAAATTCGGCGCCTGTGCGGCCTCCAGCCGCAGTCGCACCCCGTCATAGTGTCGTGCCAACTGAATATCGTTGGGAATGTCGCGGTCCGGCAGCATGATCAACCGGTCGTAGGTCGTCGTCTCCCGCGGCCAGACGGGCTGACTGACGAGTTCCGTCTCTCCCGGCCCCGCGGTCCGAAAGGCTTGGACCACAAAGTCCGTGCCGACGTGGGCGTTGATGTACTCTTCCCGCGACGCGTCTTCCGGCCGCCGGTAATAGAACGACGCCGTGCACGAACTGATCCGCGTCAGCGCCCAGCGCCGCCTGGGGTCCGTCAACAGGCCGTAGAACGTGACGTAGTCCGGAGCATCTCCCGACAGCCGCGGCAGCGCGTGAGAGATCTCGTACTTGTCCAGTTCCACCTGCCACGCTCCCGACTCGCCCGTTGCCGGGTCCGCGGCGTCGGGATTCTGCAGCGCGGCGCGCAGGGTCTTGTGAGTCTGCGCCAGGTCGGGCGTGCCTCCGGCATACAGCGCAATCCGACTGTCGATGAAGGGTTTCTTTCCGATCCAGATCAGCACATCTCCCTGGTCGAGCCGGAAATTGAACGGCCGATCGTTGTATGCGTCCCGTTCGACTTCCTCATAACTGCGAATGATCGATGCCAGGTCGTCGTCGAAGCCGAATCCCACCCGCCTTCCATCCGCCCCCATCAGGCGTCCGCTGATTGCCAGATAGCTGAGCGCGGCAAATGCCAGTACGGTGACGGCCCGCCCGCCGCGCGAGAACAGCAATTCCGCCGTCTCCACGGAATACGTCTGGCGGAAGCTGGCACGATACCAGTCCTGGCCGTTGAGCGCCGCCAGCACCGCGTTGACCACGCTCACGGCGGCCAGTTGCCGCCCGGCCGCTGCCGCAAAACCGTTCAGCACCAGCCAGACCAGGGCGTGGCTCCATCGCAGCCGAGTGCGGTTCAGCAGCATCGACAGCAGTGCAATCCCGGACATGAACAATCCGGCCACGCTGAACACGTCGAGGGTCTGCCAGTACTCTCCGTCCGTCAACGGCATCCACAGATTGCGGAACAATGTGTCTTTGGCCGCGTAGCCGTACAGTTCCGGGTACTCGGTGCCGTAGGCCACGAGCGGCGCCTGCAGCACGTGCCAATGGAACGGATGCAGCATGGCGGCGACGACACACGCGCCCGCGACGCCCCACAGGCGGCCCGTCTCCGGTCCCGACTCAACCTCTGCGTCGCCGATCGTCCGGCCGAGCGCGTAGGCCGTCACCAGCGCCAGGCCGAGGAACACGTGACCGTCGAGGTTGCTCCACAACCAGAAAATGACGGGCAGCAGCCAGACCAGCCGCGTTTCGGGACGCTCCTCGCTCCGCGCCAGGACGTACATGGTGACCGCCAGTCCCAGGACGGTGATGCTGTCGGGCCCCGGGCGCAACAGGGGAAACGCCGCCATCACGGCGAGCACGGCGCAGACGGATCCCCACCAGGTCGACACCGTCTGCCGTCCCGCCGCCTGCACGCACCAGAAGCTGGCGCCGGCCAGCACGGCCGCGAGCACGGCGAGCGCCGAGTCCTGACCCAGGCAATACGTCCCCCACAATACCAGGTCCGACAGCCACGACAGATTGACCCACGGCCGGTCGGTTGCCGTCGAGGAAAACACGTCGTGCGCGGGGGGCAGCCAGCCGTGCGCCGCGAGGTATTCGCCGGTGCGCAACCGGACCAGCGTCAGGGTCTCGGTCACCTCGGTCCAGCCGAGCAGCACCGCCAGCAGGATCGCCGCCCAGCGGAGCATGAAGTCTCCACGGATCGCCTCGTCCTCGACGAGTTCGGGCGTGAGCGGTTCATACTCCGGAAGGCCCTCCTGGGTCGCCGGTGTGACTGCCGCCGCGGAACCGGCAGGCGCCGCGCCGGCGGCACCGTCCGTCGTCGCATTCGGGGCCGCATCGGCCGGCGGATCAGGCGGAGTCTGGGGGGTCTCGGCGTTGGGTTCTGGACTTGGATTGACCACGGAGCATGACCGATGAAAAACGTGACGTGGATCCGGCAGGGCAACGACGGTGAATGAACCAATGATGAATACGCCGCCGCACGTCCCCCGCGCGGGAGATCATGGATTCCTGCCGGAAAGTTTGGAAAAACGGCAACCGGCATGCTACGGCTGCGCGCGATGCACGGTCAAGCGCCGGACGGAGGGTTGCAGACATAACGTCAGGCGTCGTCGCCGGTTGCCTGCATCAGCCCGCGGATGTAGCCGTAGGCGTACAATCGACCCAGCATCGTATACCCAGGCTCCCCAGTTTCTTCCCCCACAAGCTGGGGCACATGGTCGGGCCGGATTGGTCCGTCGAAGCCGATCTCCCGGTAAGCCCGCATGGCGGCGGCCATGTCGGTCGGCCCGTCGTCGTGGAATGTCTCCGTGAACGACTCAGGCGTCCCCCGCACGTCGCGGAAATGCACGTACCTGATATGCGGACCGAGCCGCCGGATCGTCGCAGGGATGTCGACCCCCATGGTCGCAAACGATCCCTGGCAGAAGCAGATGGCGTTCCGTGGGCTGGGGACGAGCCGCACCAGCCGCTCGAACGACTCAACGGAGTTCATGATCCGGGCCTTCCCCAGCAGTTGAGGCAGCGGGGGATCGTCCGGATGCATCGTCAGCGTAACGCCGGCTTCCTCGGCGACCGGAACCAGTTCGATCAGCATTCGCTCCAGATTCGACCAGAGCGAGGCTGCGTCGATGGCTTCCTTTCCCACCGTGCCGCGCTGTGCGTCGAGCGAGACCGCGCGCTGCACGTCGGCCAGGTCGAACCCAGTCACCAGCGCGCCGCCGCGGGCCGGAACGTTGAGCTTCGTTCGCACCCAGTCGGTGCCGGCCATGAAGTTGTAACACAGGATCGGCACACCCGCCTTTCCCATGTGCCGGATGAGTACCTTGAGTGCCGCGATCTCGCTGCCGTCGTCGCGGCCGAGCTTGATGTTCTCCAGCGGCAGCGCTCCTTCAATCACGCCGAGCCGCAGGCCGAACGCTTCGATCCGCGAGCGGACCGTCAGCAGATCCTCATATCGCGGGCCGGGATACCGGGCGACGACGTCGCTGACGCCGCACTGTGCGGCGAGTTGGAGGTTTTCGGGGGAGAGCGGTGTGAGGACGGTGGCGAGGCGCATGGGAATGTAGTGCACGCGTCTCGCGCGCACGCAATGTTTGCAGGACGGACTTGGAAGTCCGTCCTACATTAACAAGGCAACCGCGTACACTACGAGATGATCTCCCGCACGACCCGCCCCTCCACATCCGTCAACCGGAAATCCCTCCCCGCGTACCGGTACGTCAGCCGTTCGTGATCCAGTCCCAGCAGGTGCAGGATCGTGGCGTGCAGGTCGTGAATGTGTACACGGTCCTGCACGGCGCGGAAGCCGAATTCGTCGGTTTCGCCGTAGGTCATCCCCCCTTTGACGCCGCCGCCGGCCAGCCACATCGTGAATCCGTAGTGGTTGTGGTCGCGGCCGCCGCCCCCTTCGGATGTGTCGCTCGTCGGCGTGCGGCCGAACTCGCCTCCCCAGATGACGAGCGTGTCGTCCAGCAGGCCGCGCCGTTTGAGGTCCCTGAGCAGGGCCGACATGGCCGTGTCGATATCGTTGCACAAGGGCCGCACCCGTTCGTCGTGTTTGGTGTGCGTGTCCCACGGCTGGCCGTCGCCGTAGTAGACCTGCACGAACCGCACGCCGCGCTCCACCAGCCG
>CAZWGW010000340.1:3558-7391 GCA_964633565.1 uncultured Planctomycetaceae bacterium | reverse complement strand
CGCCGCGACCGACGACGAGTCTCCGGCGAGGACCTGTTCATACAACGCCAGCGCCTGCGGATATTCCCGCTGCCGCAGATGCTGCCGCGCGATCTGCAGGACCGCCTCGTGTTCGGTGGCGTTGGGCATGGGACGTGGACCACGGCGGTTGCAACGGGCCCGTTCGGCGGCGCGCAGGGCGTCGCCGTCGAAAGCGCAAGCAGGCCCACCTGTCACGGACAACAGTATAGGCGACGCATGACAGCCGTCGCAAAGTGAAAAGCCCTGTGGCCGCCAATCCGCCGCCTCACATCGTTTCGTCCAGCAGGACCCCGGCGTCACAATTCAGGCTGTGACATACCTGGTCGAAGGCCTGTCGCGAGTCCGGCAGTTCCGCATCGCTGGACTGAAACAGCACCAGCACGGTGAATCGTCCCGTGCGAAACGACCGCAGGTGCGCCGTGTTGCACAACTCCAGACAGATGAAATCGACGTCACATCCCAGGGCGGGCCGCGACGCGACCCGGCTGTCGGCACTGTAGACATCGATTTCCGGATACTCCTCGCGAAACGCGCGGACCGCCGCATCGAGCACCTGCCGGGGCTCCGGCCGGTCGTAAAGCATTGTGACCGTGCAGAATGCGGTCCCTTCGCCGAAAACCGTCACCGACAGGCGGTCGTCCTCTCGCTGCTCACTCGCCTGCCACTCCGGCGGAAAACAGAAACTGAGGCCTGTCGTTCGATAAGTGCTCGACATGGGATCGCAACTTGAGCATTCATGGTGAATCGGGTACTCTGGATATCGTACGAATTCGGGCAGAACTGACAATGCGGGCCCGATCCACTGAGGTGCATCCCACCCCGCCAGACTCACCGGCGTCCCGGCAGCGATTGGCGGAAAACGTCTCCTGCGGTTCTTCCGCGGAAACGAACCTGTGTTCGGGATGCCCCAATGTAAGGAGTTGCTCATGTCATCGACCCGGGCGGCGGAAGTCGCGGAGGTCCTGTGGGAATTGAAACGGGCGGGTAAAGTGGCCACTTTTTCGGCGATTGCACGCCGCGCCGGCTTCAGCGCCGGCTCCGACGGCAAGACGATTCGCAACTGCATTTCCACGATTCGGCGCGACTGGCCGCACCTGCAGTGGTGGCGGGCGATTGACGACGCCGGCACTTCCAAGACGGATGCCGAACAGGCGGCGCAACTCAAGGAACTCGGCATCGACCTCCCGCCCGAGATCAAGAAGGGGAAGCCCGCACTGGAGATCAGCGACGAACTGCTCATGGTCTGGGAGCAGAGCACCGGGGCGGAAGCCGCCATCGCCTGAATCCATCCATTCACGGCAGAATGCGCCGGTCGTGTGTTGTTCACATCGCGCCGGCACGCGTGATTGCATCTGCCAATGGACCATTGCCTTACAGCGATCAAATCAGCCCTCGGCGGTTTTGTCGCCGCAGAGATCACGTTGACTCATTTCCAAGCCACGCCTAGACTTCAGGCATTGTGGCTCGAAAATCCTATCTTCAGCGCCGACACAAATCCCCCGGCTGGTTTCGATCCGCTTTGCGGTTCGTTTTCAGTTGGTTCTCGTCGGCGGCGGTCCATGCGGGGCTCCTGTTCCTGCTGGTCTTCGTATCGCAGTTCAGAAGCTCCCTCAGCGACTATCCCGGGAACGGCGGCGACAGCTTCGGCCCCGTCGTCGACTTCATCGGTCCCGGAGGCGGCACACCCGCCTGGGGGAGCGGCGACGGCGAGGAAGGTTCCTCAGACTCCGACACCGACGGACCGGTGGTCTTCGAATCGAAACCACTCGGTTCCGAAGAGTTGGTCCGCGATGTGCTGGAACAGCCGCCCGTCGGCCTGACATTGCCGACCGGCGCCAGCACCGCCTTCGCCGGCATTGGCACTCCCCCTTCGCTCAACTCGGCGACCGTCGCCGGCATCCTGTCGCCGTCGTCGGGCGGGAGAGGCCGGGGCGGCTCCGGCACAGGGCCAGCGGGCGAGGGCGGAACCGGCACAGGGGGCAGCGGCGGAGGGACCGGCGGCGGACACGGTTCCGGAGAGGGGCGCGGCACATCGCTCTTTGGCGCGGCCGACACCGGCCAGAAGTATATCTATGTCATTGACCGGTCCTTCAGTATGGACAGTTCAGGGACCGGTCCCGCGCCGCTCAACGTCGCCAAGGACGAACTCACCGCGAGCCTCCAGCGCCTCGATGAGTTTCAGCAGTTTCAGGTCATCTTCTACAACGCCGACGGGCAGTTCGTGCTCGAAAGCGGCGCTGGCACGGACGATTACTTCTGGGGCACCGACACGCAGCGCCTCAGCGCCTTGCGGCAGTTCCGGCTCGTCCAACCCAGCGGCGGCACGAATCACATCCCGGCCCTGGAGCGGGCGCTGAAGTTCGAGCCGGACGTGGTCTTCTTCCTCACCGACGGGCAGGAGCCGCAGGTCACCCCCGCGGAATTGCAGCATATCCGGCGTCTCAACCGCCATGCGCGGATTCATTGCATCGAATTCGGCGAGGGGACCCGGACCACCGGACCGGACGGAATTGATCCGGGCAACTGGGTCCAGAAACTCGCACTGGAGAACGGCGGCCAATACATCTACCGCGACGTCCGGCGGTTTGGCCGCTGAGCCCGCAACGCGCGCTCACAAGGAGAGTCCACCCGAGATGACATGTCTGGCTTCGCGCAAGGCGCGCATGATCACGTTGGCGGTGCTGCTCGTGTCGCTGGTCGGTTGCGACCAGGCGTCCAAGCAATACGCCACCACGCACCTGCAGCACACCGAACTGAACCCGCTCACCTACCTGGGCAGCACGTTCGAAATCCGTTACGCGCGGAACGACGGCGCGTTCCTGAGCCTGTTCTCGTCGCTCCCCGAGGGGATCCGGTTCTGGCTCCTGACCGTCATGAACGCCGTCATCCTGACGGGAGTCGCGCTGTTCCTCGTCTCCCGCCGCCAACTCGACCGGCTGTCCTTCATCGCCCTCGCGCTGCTGCTGGCGGGAGGGATCGGCAACCTCATCGACCGCATCTGGCTGGACGGCGTGGTGATCGACTTCATGGTTGTCGACCTGGCCGACCACACCGGCATCCCCTGGCTCAGGACCGGCATTTTCAACGTGGCCGACATGGCCATCACCGCCGGCTTCCTCCTGCTGTTGCCGCAACTGTTCCGCAAGGAGCGGCCCCACGAGTGCGCCGAGGCCCCCGCATGACCGGCCGACGCGCGCACTTCCCGGAATTGTGCGGTGCGCTCCGGCGCTGCGGCACGCTCGCCGTACTGTCGCTCGTATTCGGTTGCGTCCAGGCCCGCGCAGAGGACCGCGTCACGATCCTGCCGGAGTTTGCCTCGAAACCGATCGTCGAGATCGGCGACATCGCCGAATTTAACGCCCGCCGGATCGTGATCCGCGTCAAGTCGGGCAATCCGGTCCGCACGCATCCCGCCGACCAGGTCCGCCACATCGAGACCCACTACCTGGCGCAGCACGAGCGGGGGCTCGCCGCGTTCGAGGCGGGAGACACGCTTGCGGCCGAGCGCGAGTTCGAACAGGCGCTGCAGCAGGAGCCGCGCGGCTGGGTGCAGGAGGAGTTGCGGGCCTGGCTGGTGCGCTGCGCCATCCGCCGCGGCGACCGCGCCGCGGCCGGGATGCAGTTCGCGAAGATTCTGGAGAGCGACGTCGACACACGGCACTGGGGCGTCGCGCCGCTCGTGTGGGCGCCCGAAACCATCGGCGAGGCATTGCGCGGCGAAGCGCGCAAGTGGCTCACGTCGCGCGTGGAGGGGGTGCGGCTGCTCGGCGCCAGCATGCTGCTGCTGGACGCGAATTTCGGCACCGCCGCGC
>CAZWGW010000340.1:0-3548 GCA_964633565.1 uncultured Planctomycetaceae bacterium | reverse complement strand
GGACGTCACCGTGCAGGCCCTGGCGCGGGCGCAGGGCTGGCGGCTGAAACTCATCGAAGGGGAGCCCTCCGCGTTCGAACTTGCGACCTGGCGGCAGCGGGTCGACGGGATGTCCCCCCGGTTGCGGGCCGGCCCCACGTATCTCCTCGGCCGCGCGGCGGCGCTCGCCAGCGATTCCGAGCAGGCCGCGGCCGATTGGCTGTGGCTCCCCCTTGTCTACAGCGACGACGAACACCTCGCCGCGCGGGCCTGCCTCGAGGCGGCCGACACGCTTTCGCGACTCGGCCGCACGACCGAAGCCGAGACGTTGTATCGCGAAGTCGTCGAGCGCTTCGGCTGGTCCCCGTTCGCGGATGAAGCGCGGCAGAAGCTGCCGGGCACCCCCGCGCCGTAGCCGAATACGGGCCCGCGCCGTAGCCGAATTCGCCCAGAATCCGGGCCGCCGGAGTTGGGTGTTCTTGCCAGGTGTTTGGTGCCTGGTGCTTGGTGTAGCATGTCCGTGCTGACGGCCCGAACCAGGCTACCAAACGACCAAGCCACCAAACGACCCGCTCCCCCCATGCCCCTCCTCTCCGCCTTCCGCCGCCGCGCCAAGCAGTTCGTCAAGCAGCAGATCATCCTGCACCACCGCCGCTCGGGGCACGTGCTGTTCAGCGACACGACGCTCCGCGACGGCGAACAGATGCCCGGCGCAACGCTGGAGCCGGAAGAGAAAGTCCGCATCGCCGTGGGCCTCGAGGAACTCGGCATCCACTCGATCGACGCCGGCTTCCCCGCCTCGTCAGACGCCGACATCGCCGCGATGAAGCTGATGTGCCAGGCCGTCAAGAAACCTGTCCTCACGGCCCTCTGCCGCACGCTCCCGGGGGACGTCGACGCGGCGGAAGAAGCCCTCGCCGGCCGGCTGCCCCACAAGCGGGGGGTGAGCCTGTTCTGCGGAACCAGTCCGACGCACCGGCAGGACAAGCTGCAGAAGGACAAGGCCGAGGTCCTGCGGATCATGACCGACGCGGTGCAGTACGCGCTGCAGAAATTCGACGTCGTCGCCTGCAGCCCGGAGGACGCCAGCCGCACGGAGATGGATTACCTGTGCGAGGTCTACCGCGAGTGCATCGACGCCGGCGCGGCGACCGTCGGCTTCACCGACACGGTCGGCGTCCTCACCCCCGACAAGGCCCGCGACATGGTCCGCCGCATCCAGGACGGCGTCCCCAACCTCGACAAGTGCCTGTTCGCAGTCCACTTTCACAACGATCTGGGCCTGGCGGTCGCGAACACGCTGGCCTGCATCCAGGAAGGGGTGAACGTCGTGCAGGGGACGATCAACGGCATCGGCGAGCGGGCCGGCAACACGTCGCTGGAGGAAGTCGCGATCGCCATGAGCCTGCATCCCGACCAGTATGGCGAACTGACGCGGCTCGACCTGACGAAGTTCGTCCCGCTCTGCAAGCTCGTGGCCGAGCTGACCGGCATCCCGCTGCCGATCAACAAACCGGTCGCCGGCCGCACGGTGTTCGCGACGGAGGCCGGCATTCACCAGGACGGCCTCCTGAAGAACCCGGACACCTATCTCCCGTACCGGCCGGAACGGGTCGGCGCGAGCGGCGTGGAACTCGTGCTCGGCCGGCACAGCGGCCGCCGGGCCGTGGCGCATCGTCTGCACGAAATGGGACTGGAACTCTCGGACGACCAGGTGCTGGGTGTGTTGGAGGGGATCAAGCGCCTGCCAAAGGGGACGGTGATTGACGACGCGTGTCTGCGGACGCTGGCGGCGGTTGCGATGTCGGCGGGCGCGGCCGGAATTTCGACCGTCGAGTTCTGACCGGCAGGTTTCACGCGGCAAAGACGCACCATCGCTTGCCTTCGCATCACGTACTCAGTCGCGGTATTCTGCACCGGTCATGAGCGACGTCACTCGCATCCTGCAGCAGATCGAAGCCGGCGATCCCACCGCGGCCGCCGACCTGCTGCCGCTGGTGTATGACGAGCTGCGCAAGCTCGCCGCCGTGCGGATGGCGGCCGAGCGGCCGGACCACACGCTGCAGGCGACGGCCCTCGTGCACGAGGCGTACGTGCGGCTGGTCGGGGCCGACCAGTCCTGGCACGGCCGGGCCCATTTCTTTGCGGCGGCCGCCAATTCCATGCGGCAGATCCTGGTCAACTGGGCCCATTCGAAACAGGCCGAAAAACGGGGCGGCCGCGGCCGGCGGGTCGAAATGGACGAACTGGCCGATTCCGGCGTCTGGGACCCGGACCTGATTCTCGACCTGGACGAGGGGCTCACCCGCCTCGCGGGTGAGGACCAGACCGCGGCCGAGCTGGTCAAGTTGCGGCTGCTGGCCGGGCTGTCGGTTGCCGAGGCAGGCGAGATGCTAAAGCTGTCCCGGACCGAAGCTTACGAGAACTGGAAGTTCGCCCGGGCTTGGTTTGCCGCCCGCCGGTCTGCGCTGGGCGGAAAATAATTTCTGGAATTCTCCGGACGGTTGGCCCGCCGTTCCTGCACTGCACTCCGGCGGTTGGACGGGCGCAAGTCGATCACGCTCCTGCGGTCGATTCTCCCTCCTCCCATTTACAGGGTGGCCGCGCGCGCTGTGCGCCGGTGCGATGGAATCACGGGCGAATCAAGGTCTGATCACATGCGTTTCCGGAGAGTCTGTTACTGCTTTCAATGGTCCGCACTGGTGGCGGCATGCCTGGGAGGAAGTGCCGTGACGGCGCAGGCCGGGCTGGTCTACTCGATCGTCGCCCAGGCGGGGGACACAATTGCCGGGAAGACACTCACCACGGTGGGCGCTCCGTCACTGAATGACAATGGCGACGTCGCATTTACAGGGGCGTTTTCCGGCGGGGGCGGCATCTTCACCCAGAACGCTCTGTTGACCGCGACGGGCGACACCATTGGCGGGCAAATCCTCACCGCGGTTGGCCCCCCTTCACTGAACAACGCTGGCGACATCGTGTTTGCCGGGAGCTATTCCGGCGGAAACGGCATCTTCACCCAGAACGCTCTATTGGCCGCAGCGGGCGACACGATCGGCGGCAAGACGCTCACTGCGTACCGTGATCCTGTCCTGAATGACAGCGAGAGCGTCGTCTTCTTCGCCAATTATTCCGGTGGAGGCGGCATCTTCACGCCCAGTGCGTTTCTGGCAGGGTCCGGGGTCGCGGTGGCCGGGAAGACGCTCACTGTCGTTACGTCCGCGTCGCTGAATAACAACGGCGACATCGCGTTTTCCGGGGGCTATTTCGGGGGGAGCGGCATCTTCACTCAGACTGCTCTTCTGGTCGGAACGGGGGACACGATCAGCGGGAAGACTCTCACCGGCACCAGTGGACTCCCGTCATTGAACGACAACGGTGATATCGCGTTCATCGGAGCTTTCTCGGGCGGGCGAGGCCTCTTCACCCTGGGCGGTCTGGTGGCCGCGACCGGGGACACGATCGCGGGGAAGACGTTCACCGGGTTAGGTATTCGGCCTTCACTGAACAACAGCGGCGATGTCGTGTTTCTCGGGCACGGCGGCTGGGTACGCGATCATCGCGCCGCG
>CAZWGW010000339.1:0-7413 GCA_964633565.1 uncultured Planctomycetaceae bacterium | reverse complement strand
CCTCGTCGCCGGGATGCCCACACATGATGTGGGCCCGGCGAACGCCGGGCCGCGGCGCGCCGGCGTCGGGCGCGGCATCCTGCGCCAGCGCGTCGCACACGCCCATCAGGCACGCGAGTGCCGCGCCGAACAGGATCGTGGCCGGCCGCAACTTCGGTGTGGTGCCGCGAGCCATGGCTTTCACTTCCGTTCCTCCGCGTCGACCCAGAACTTCCCGTCGCGCGCTTCCAGGTACGGGTCACCCGGCGTGCGCGGACCGCTCCAGTAGTTTTCGACGGACCAGACCTCGCGGTCGTCGAGGCGCACCGTCATGCGGCCGGACGACATCCGGGCCAGCCCGTACCGCCAGGATCGGGCCCCCTCCGCCCCCGCGACAGCTTCCAGCAGCAGCAGCGTTTCTGGATCATTGGACTCGGCAAACACGAACACCGCGCCGTCGACCGCGCCGGAAGTCTCGTCCTCATAGCGGTAGACGGGCTGCGACAGCACGCGCAGCTCAAAAGTCTCCTGGGTGTCGGGCTTGTAATATGTCGCCGCAAAGCGGCGGGCGATGGAGCGCATCTGCACCAGCCGCAGCGATTTGCTGGCGGCAGGTTCCGCGACCTGCAGCGTTTCCCATTTCAATCCCCGGTCCGCGGGCGACCAGATCGTTGCGTCCTCGACGAGACATGTCAGCGGACCCTGTTCCAGGAACGTGAGTTCGCGATATACCTCTCCGTCGCGCCGGATCGACAGAGACGCGGCCGCCACCGGACGTGCGCCGTGCAGCCACAGATAGACGACGCCGTCGCTGAGCCCGATCGCCCGCACCGGATTGCTGTACCGCAGGACGGGTTCGGCCGTCGACTTGAGCGGCGCCGTGCGGTCGTCGTCGCGGAACAGATGGTATTCCGCAAACCGCTCCGCCAGGAATTTGAGCCGTGCCTCGTCCCCGGGCGGCTTTGCAGCGGGATTGGCCGCCGCCTGCTGAGCGGCGATTGAGGGAGCGTTGGCGACCACCGACAGGTTGACGACAAACGTCAGGCGGTGCAGCAACAATTTCACGGGGCGACCTCGCGACTGTGTCACGGCGTGCGAACGGCGACGGGGTCGTCCTCAAACGCGGGAGCGGAAAGTTGCGGCACCGGCACCGGAGAGATGACCGACAGGGCGGCGTTGTTCGGCGAAAAGGCCGCTTCGGAAACGGCCTCCTTCGCGACCAGACCGCGACTGAGCACCGTCCCCCGGGCAACGTCCCATTCGGCCGTAGCGCCGCTCCAGTCGACGGACAGCAGCCGATCGACCGAATCGAGCCGGAGTGCGCCAACGGCGCGCTCCGGCGTCAGCCGCTGCGCCGACTCGCGCGTCGCGAGATCAAAGACGAAGATCTGCGGACGGCTGCGGCCGATCGGATCGCCGGTGGCCACCGCCAGGCCCCGTCCATCCGCCGAAAACCGCACGGCGGAGACGAATCGCGCCTCGTCCAGCGGCAGGCCGTCACCGGCTTCCGAGACGAGGTCCCAGAGGTAGACGCGACCATCCGCCCCGCCGCTCGCCGCGAAACGTCCGTCCGGCGAAACATCGACGCTCTGGACCGCGTCCTGATGATACCCCAGGCTGGAGGTCGGCTCTCCCTCGGACGCCTGCCACTTCCGCACTTCGCCCTGCGTGGACCCCGTGACGAAGTATTCGCCGTCCGGGAGAAACGCCACCACGCGGATCGACCCGCTCGACAAATCCGTGCGCTTGCCGGACACGAGGTCTTCCAGCACTGAGTGTTTTCCCGCCTCGCCTGTGATGCGGTAGCGGCCGTTACGAGATAACGCCGTCGCGTATTTCAGTTTCAGCGGCTGAAAGATGAGCGAATCGAGCAGTCGGGGGTCAGGCGGGAGCGGATCGGGCGCCACGATGCGCACGAGGGATTCCACGCGCGGATCCGTCGACGAATCCTGGCCGTCGACCAGCGGCCGCAGCCGCGGGACCGCGCGTGTGACGGGCGTCAGCGCGGCCTCCACGACAGGCACCGCCGTGAGGACCGGCTGCATCGGCAGAACCAGCGTCAGCCCGACGAGGCACCACCGCGTGGCGTTCGACAACGATTTGGGGACCCGCTGGCACATGATCTGCCGCAGCCGGCGCTCCAGCGCGGGGACATCGGCCACGCCGCTGGCCGCCGGAGGCAGGGCGACGCGTCGCTCCGAGATGAAATCGATCGTGGCCAGGATCGCCTCCGCATAACTGCGGGGGGACTCCGGGAACTGTCCGATGACCCATGCGTCGCAGCATTCCTCTTCAGTGCGCTCCAGTTCGCGACGGGCCAGCCAGACGACGGGATGCCACCAGTACAGGCCCGTGACCAGCAGTTCCAGCACGCGCACCCAGTGATCCCGCCGCCGATAGTGGGCCAGTTCGTGCACGAGGAGCGAATCCCTTTCGGGAGCGCTGAGCCGCTCGAGGAGCAGGGCCGGGAGCACGATCCGGGTCTGACGGCCGCAGGCCCAGAGCAACGGCGAGATCGAGTGATTGAGCACGACAATCGGGGGGCAGACCCGCAAGCCCATGTCGGCGGCCAACTCTTGCCCGCGGGCGAGTGTCTCCTGATCCGCCGGATGCGCGGCGGCGAGGCGGCGCGAAAACCGCCGCACCCATGCCAGGTTCATCACACCCCACGCGATGCTTCCCGCGAGCCAGACTCCGATGGCCACCATCCACCCGATACGCGAAGCCGGCCACGCGGCCCGGCGCGAAACAGGAGCTGACGCGGGTGACGCCGAGTTCCCCGTCGTCGCGGGTCGCGGTTCGACCTGATTCGAAGCCCGTGGAGATTGCGTGGGGATCGGAGTGACCGCGATTGCGGGGGCCGCACCCTGCGACGTCGCCGGCTCCGGTTCGTCGGCCGGAATGACGGCGAGTGCTTCAAATCCATTCCGCAAGGAAAGTTTCGTGTCCGCGACGGCCATCTGGACCTGAATCGGGAGCCGGACGAGCGGCGGCGTGATCAGTTTCAACAGCACGAGCACCCACAGAGCGTGCGCCAAGGCAGGTTGCCGACCGCGGCGCGAGATGAGCCAGGCCAGCAGCGCCAAGGGGACGACCAGCACCCCGTTCACGAGGGCTGTTTCCACAAGCCACGTCATGGGCGGCTCCTTGCGGAGTGACGGCCGTGGCGCTGCCCGAACAGGCTGACGCCGACGCGACCGCTACGGACTCACATGTCGAATCGTTGAACCGTGCAGCACACAGCAGTACGTCTGTCAGCCCCGACCCTTTGGCTCATTTTCCAGTTCGGACAACAAACCGCGCAATTTTTCACGCTGGTCGGCAGAGAGCCGACTGCGGACGAGGTGTGTCACCAGCGGCTCAAGCGAACCGGAGCACAATTCGTCGGCCGTCGACTGCAGGCGTCGTCCGATCAGTTCCTCGCGGGCGATTCCCGGACGGAAGAGGTGGGGCCAGGACGTACGGTCCCGACGGACGCAACGTTTTGCCTCCAAACGCTTAAGCAGCTTCTGAACGGTCGCCAGGTCCGAACCGGTTCCGGTCGGATACAGCTTTTCGGTCAACTCGCGGACGGTCGCCGAACCGCGATCCCACAGCACTTGCAGGATCGCCAGTTCAGCATCAGTCACATCCTGTGGCTTTCGTGGCATGGACGCTCCCCATGAAAACGGTCGGAGGCAATGGAATGGACAACCACCAATGGCACCTTCAACCGGAGACGTCTTCAGTATAGACAGAACGTCTGAGAATGCAAGCGGATCTGGCGGGTTTTTGGAGCGGAAACGGGGCACATCGCGAGTCGTCGAGACGCCGGTGTCAGTTGGCTCCCCCAAACAGCGGCAACCGGCCCTCCACACCGACGCCCCATTCCGTGACCCCCAGGGGCAACGCGCCGATGTCCGGCGTGTCGGCGTCGCGGTCGCGCAACGGGTCGGGCCATTCCGCCGGGAGCGGCAGGCCGCCGTTGACTGCCGGACTCGGTTCCGTCAGGCGCAGGTCGGCCGGCAGACCGCCGTCAGGTTGCAGTCGTACAAACCGCGGGTCGGCCACCCGGTCCAGCGTCGTCCACCCCGGTTCGTACACTTCGCGGCTCTCCGCAAACAGCGCTGACGCGCGGAACTTCGCGAACACGTCCCGTTCCAGTGCGGGTCCTTCGACGAGGCCCCACACGAGGTTTCCCCCCTCGCGCACGTTCCCCGCCTGCTGGATGCCGGCAAACCCCGCCCCCGGAACAAGATCCGTCTGGACAAAGACGTTGTTAAAGACGTCCCGCTCGGAGTTGCGCAGCCCCTGCGCACCGAGGCCGAACAGGAAGTAATCGCGGAAGACGGGCGTCCGCCGCAGCACGGTATTGTGATAGACGTGCATCACGGGCCAGACCGGGCCGCCGTGGTCGCCGACGAGGTGCCCCTCGTGGTGCAGGAATGATCCGCTCGGGTCCGGCTCCTGCGGCGGCGTGCTGAACACGCCTTCCCGCAGATCGATCACGTTGCGGTAGACGAATACACCGGTCCGCGGGTCATGGTCGAGCGGCGATTCGTCGGGCGCGATTTCGTGCTGCGTCAGCGGGATCAGGCACGCCCCGATCCGGTTCTGCCAGATGAACAGCGTGTGGTCCCGCAGCTTTGGACCACACTCCAGGCCGTCGTCGTTGAAGTTGTCGACGAAGTTGTGGTGGAACTGCAGGTTCCGCACGTGCCGCAGGTAAGCGAAGTCGTGCCCGTCAGTGAACTCGCAGTTTGCGAACTCGATGTCTTCGTTGGCCGGCTGGTTGTCCTGCAGGATCACCTGGTAGGACGCCGTGCCGCGGTATTTCATGCTGGCCCGGGAACTCCACGGCGCGGCCTGGCCGCGAAAGGCCGAGTTGGTGACGCGCACATGCTGCGACGCATTGATGAGCAGGCCGGGGAAGCCGCCGTAGACGGTGAGGTGGTCGAGTTCAACATGTTCTGAACCGTAGACGTGGATCAACGGGCTGCCGGTCGCGCCGCGCAGCACGAGGTCGCGCAGGCGGACGTGTTTGATGCCGCTCACGCGGAGCACGTCCGCACCGAAGCCGGTGGCGACGACGAGCGGCAGCTTGCGCGGGTCGGTCTCGCCGCGGTACGCACGGTCTCCGAGCCCGGCGAGTTGATGGTGCGCGAGGCGGATGTGAATCCGTCCCGTTTCGCGGTTGAACCACAGCCCGGGGCCGCAGTAGAGACCCGTATCGCGCATTTCGTTCTTGCCACCGAGCCACAGTTCGTTGGTCGAGCGCAGGTCGACGGCGATGCGATAGCCGTGGAGCGGGACCATGGAGTCGGCGAAGTTCCCGAGCGCGAGCGGCCGCTCCTCTTCGATGCCCCACATCGGCTCCCACGCCGCGGGAAGAAACTGCCGCGGCGCGCGGCGGTCGTCGGCGTCGAGATAGGTGCGCGTGGAGACGTATTCCCCCTCGGCGCCGCCGGCCAGGGGCTCCCAACTGCCGGCGGGGTCTTCGGCGAACTCGCGCAGCCCGCCGTCGATGACCGCCAGTTCGCCCGGATATGCACCGATTGTGATGGGGGCTTCAGGCGTGCCCGAGCGGGTGAGAAAGACACGTTCGTAATAAGTCCCGGCGCGGAGGTAGAGGGTGTCTCCCGGCGCCAGTTGGCGGAGGGCGTGCCGCAGCGTGCGCCACGGGGCATTCTGGCTGCCGGAGGCGACGTCGACTCCCCGGCCGGCGTCGACGAAGAACGTGCGCCCGGTGGAGGGTTCACGTTCGACGGGGGAGGGGAGGGGACGCTGCGGCGGATGGGACCGCCACTCCTCCGCAAGGGACGGTGCGTGCCATGCGAGCCACAGGCAGCCCGGGATCAGCAGTCGGAATGAGCGCGTCATCGTCGTGGTCCTCCGCGGGGAATCAGGCTACCACGGGGCCGGGCGCATTGTCACCCGAGGCGTAAGTCAGACGATCGGGCGTCGACGCGACTCAGTCCCTCGCTGACGCTTCGGGTTACGATGTCCATCGCCTCACACCGAAAGCGCAACATCAAAACTCATGCGTCGGGTGAAACGGGAACGTCGCACGGTGTAGTTCCCGTGTGCCGTTTGCGATATTCTGCCGCGGTCGTTTCGACTTTTCGACATTCCGCTTCTGGATCTCACAGCATGCCCCACGCCGGCGACACACCCTCCGCCACAACTCCCGAACACCAGCCCTACATCGCCGACGACGCGAAGATCCCGGAGTTCACGCCGGTGCCGCTGCTGGTGGGGGCCGTGCTCGGCATCATCTACGGGGCGTCGTCGCTGTACCTCGTGCTCAAGGTCGGGATGACGGTGTCCGCGTCGATTCCGGTGGCCGTGCTGTCGATCACGCTGTTCCGGTTCATCTCGCGCGCGTTCGGCTTCCGGCCGGCGACGATCCTCGAGAACAACATCGTGCAGACGACCGGCTCGGCGGGCGAATCGATCGCGTTCGGCGTCGGCGTGACGATGCCGGCCGTGATGCTGCTCGGTTTCGACATGGAGATCGGCCACGTGATGCTGGTCGCCGTACTCGGGGGCCTGCTGGGCATCCTGATGATGATCCCGCTCCGCCGTGCGCTGATCGTCCGACAACACGGGCTGCTCAAGTACCCTGAGGGGACGGCCTGTGCCGACGTGCTCATCGTCGGCGAAGAGGGGGGGACGAACGCCAAGACGGTTTTCACCGGGTTCGGACTGGCGTTCCTGTACCAGTGGTGCATGCAGGCGATGAAACTGTGGCGCGACGTCCCGAGCGTCCCGCTCAAATTCTTCAAAGGGGCCGAGATCGGCGCGGAAGCCTCGCCCGCGCTGATCGGGGTCGGCTACATCATCGGCCCGCGCACGGCGTGCATCATGCTGTCCGGCGGCATCCTCGCGGCGCTGGTGCTGACGCCGGCGATCAAGCTGTTCGGCGACCCGCTCAACGAGCCGCTGTTCGCCGAGCTGATGGTCAAACCGCAGCTCATTCGCGACATGGGTCCGGGGGCCATCCGGTCGAATTACATCCTGTATATCGGCGCCGGGGCGGTCGCCACGGGGGGACTGATCAGCCTCATCCAGGCGCTGCCGCTGATCATCGGATCGATCCGCTCCGGCCTGGGGGACCTGGCCGGCAGCGCGGCGGGCGCGGGACAGACGGCGCGGCGGACGGAGCGCGACCTGCCGATCTGGCTCGTCCTTGCCGGTTCGGTCGGGCTGGTCGCGGCGATCACGTTTGCGCCGTCGCTGCGCATGAACTGGGTCGGCGGACTGCTGGTCGTGGTGTGCGGGTTCTTCTTCGCCACGGTCTCGTCACGCCTCACCGGCGAGATCGGCTCCTCGTCCAATCCGATCTCGGGGATGACGGTGGCCACGCTGCTGATCACGTGCCTCGTGTTCCTGCTGCTGGGATGGACGACCCCGACCGACCGGGTCGCCGCACTCTCCGTTGCCGGGGTCGTCTGC
>CAZWGW010000338.1:0-7444 GCA_964633565.1 uncultured Planctomycetaceae bacterium | reverse complement strand
AAGTTGCTGCGCCAGTTCACCGAGCGTCGTCGCGGCGCGTTCCACGGCCGCCATCGACTCCGCGGTGCGTGCCGGGTCCGATGCCGCCTGCCGAAGCGCCTCTGCGGCCTGACTGGCAGCCTCCTGGGCGGCGCTGCGCTGTTGCGGGGCAGCCGGCGCGTCGACCTGACCGAGGTCGTCGGCAAGCTGCTGCTGCGCCGCCGCCTGCGCAGCCATTCCGGGCTGGTCCTGGTTCTGCCCGGCCTCGCGCGCGGCGTCGGCAACCTGCGACTGCCGTTCCTCCAATGCGGCCACTGCCTCGGCAGCACCTGGCTCACCGCGCACGGCGCGCTCCAGGTCCGACAGCGCCTGCTCGGCCCGCCGCTGTGATTCAGCGGCCGCCGGAGAAGGGGGCTGCGTCAACTCCTGCTGCGCCTGCGCCGATTGTCGGGCCGCAGCCGCACGTTCCGGCTCCGCACCGGGAGCATCCAGTCCGGCAACCTGCTCTCCGAGTTGCTGCTGACGCGGGGCGAGTTCGGCCAGACGCCCGGCGATCTGTTCGGGCGGAACATTCGGCTGCTGCTGCAGGGCTTCGGCGACCTGCTGCGACAGCTCCCGTTGCGCCTGCTGCAGCCTTTCCACTTCGGCAAGCGCCTGGTCGCGGCGCTCCTGCGGCGTGCCGATCTGACTGGCAAGCTGTTCCAGTGCGTCAGCGGCACGACCGGCCGGCTCCGCAGCGTTCTGCGGCTCCTCGTGGCGAAGCTGTTCGAGCGACTCGCCGGCCGCAGCCGTGGCCTGCTCCCGTTGGGGCCGCGCGGCCGGAGGAGTCGGCAATTGGGCCGCCGCCGCCTGCAACGCCCCCTGCGCCGCCGCCAGTTCGCGCGCGTCGGGCGTGCGTTGCGTCTGCTGCGGGTCGTTCTCAGCGGGGGGTGCGATCGCCCGTTGAATTTCTTCCTGCAGCGCGCGTTGCCGCTGAGCCAGTTCGCGCGCCGCCTGCTGCGGGTCGGCCGGCAATTGCGCATTCCTTGCCAACTCCTCCGCCAGCCGCTCCAGCGCCCTCGCCGCAGATTCCTGCCGCGCGGCGGCCGCTTCCGTATTGCCCGCCTTCAGGTCTTCCAGCGCCTGCCGCAACTGTTCCACATCCAGCGGGTCCGCGGCTTGCGCCGCGGCGAGTTGCGGGCGTGCTGCCAGCCGCTCCGCCTGTTCAAGCACCTGCTGCTGCCGCTCCGATGCCGGCTGCGACTGCGCGGCTTGCTGCTGCGCCTCGTTGCGGAGTGCGTTCGCCAGCATCTCTTCACGGTCGGCCACCGCGGCCGCCTGCTTCGCGAGGTCGGCCAGTCGATCGAGTTCATGTTGCAATGCGGCGTCGATCAACTCCGGCCGTCGATCGAGCAGGCCTTCCAGGTCGCGGCTGATCATCTCGTGGTCCTGCAGCAGCCGCTGCTGCTCGGCGGCCAGGAACTGCTGCCGAGCCTGCTGCTGGGCGGCATTCTGGTTGGGGCGCTGGGCCTGGCCGCGCTGTGTGTCGAATGCCGCCACGTCGGTCGCCAGCCGCTGCGTCTGATCGGCAAGCTGCTGCAGTTCGAGCAGGTCCCGCTCCAGTTCCGCCAGTTTCTCGAACTCCTCACCGAGCGACTCCAGGGTGTCGGCGGCCGCCGTCAACTGGTCCTTCGCCTGCTGCAGGTCGTTGACTTTCTCGGGGAGCGGGGCCGGCGCGGCGTGGTCGAGGTGCTCAGCCGCGTTCGTCAGCGGTTCGCGTCCGACCGTTCGCGTCTGTTCCGCCAGATGGGCGAACAACGGATGCAATTCAAACAGCGCGGCGAGTTGTTCCAGCCGCTCGGCGAGGTCGCGGTCGGTCTGCGCGAGCGGCGGGATGGCGGCGTCCTGGTCGAAGGCCTGCTGCCGGCTCTGGTCGTCGGCCGCGTCCGCGCGGAGGGCTTCGACCGCGTCACGGTTTTCGACCACCGCCTGCCGCAACGATTCGAGGATCTCGCGCAGTTGCTGCTGGCGTTCGGCGACCTGCTGTGCGCCGTACGATTCGGCCTGATCGGTGACCGTGATCAGCCGAGTGTCGGTCCACGCTTCATTCGGACCCGGGACCGGACGTTCGTCAGCCGCCCGCGCACGGATCGACACGATCGCCCCCTCGGGGAGGCTGAGCGGCTTCAGGTCGAACAGGAACACGTAATCGGCCGTCCGCCCCCCCACTACGGTGGCGTCCGCCTCCATCGTCCCGGTCGCTGCGCCGCCGCCCACGACCTCATAGTGCAATTCAAGGGCCGCCACGCCGAGATCGTCCACGGCGGCAACCGGCACGCGCACGATGTCGATCGGACGCGCCTGCGGTCGGTCGTTATGGTCCGCGAACTGAATGGCCGGTGCGGCATCCGGGACGACGCGCAGCCGTCGCACCGGTTCGTTCTCGTTGTGCAGCCCGTATTCGTCGGTCAATCGGATCGAAAATGTCGCGCTCCGATCGGCGACCAGTTCCAGGGTGCCGGACCGCCGGTCGGGTGCGAACGCGACGGCTATTGTCTGCGGTGCAGGCGGCGCGGGCGCGGACTGCCCTTCGGCAGCGGGTGCGGGGTCCGGGGACCAGACGAGTTCCGCGTCAGACAGTGGCTTGTTGAACTGCAGTTGAAGCAACGCCCGACTGCCTTCCAGCACCGTCACCTCGCCCACCGCGCCGTCGGCAACTTCCCGCGCACGGCCCGTATAGGCGGGCGGGTCCACCGTCATGGAGAGCGCCACGAGCGCCGGCGCTTCGGCGACATTGACGTGGAAATCGCGCGTTCGCGCCGAATCCGCCGATACATTGAAGTCGAAAGGCTGAAAAACATGCGGGAGCGTCGCCACAAACTCCCCCCGCTCGTCGTTCCACACCATCCGCCGGGCGTCGGTCTCCCCCTGTTCTCCGCGCCAGTTCAGCCAGGCCTCGGCTGGTCGGGGATGCGTCGCGTGTCTCCACCGGGGGGCCGCGGCGATCTCGACGTCGGAGCCGCGCGCGACCGTACGATCACCGCCGGCCACTTCGAAATAGAGGTTCGTCGCCCGGTCGAGGTTCTCCCACGGGGCGAAGAATCGCGACAGCAGCAGGCCGTACGCTCCCCCCATGAAGAGGAACGGCGCAAACAGCGCAGCCACTGCGGCAACCCCCGCTGCTCCCCAGCGGCCGGCGCCGCCGGGCTCTGCCGCGTCGGACACGTCGACCTGGGCGACCGCGCGCTGCGTCTGCTTGAGCAGCAGTTCGCGCATCAGCGCCGAACCCTTGTCGCGCTCCGGAATGTCCGGATCACTGAGTTCGATGGCCGACGTGAGACGCTCCTGCAGCTCGGGATGCGCCACTTCGACCAGCGCGGCCACTTCCGCGGAACTGGTGCTCAGCAGAATCGGCCGGACCAACTGACTCCAGACCGCTGCGGCCGCAATCAGTCCCACAGTCCCGAGCAGGGCGATGCGGACAGCCGGTGAGAGGTCCCACAGTGCATCGACGAGCAGCCCGGCGGCCAGCGACGTCGCCACGACGACAGCCGCGATGCCCGCCCCTTTGACCAGTGCGAGCAGGCGCACACGCCGCTCCACGCCATCGAGACGCCCGGTCAAATCAGTGCGCAACGCCGCGACGGGCACGGTGGACATAATTCGCTCCCTTGAGGCTTTCCGCATTGTACTGGAGCGGGAAGGGAGTCAACAGGCGATTCACGCACATTCAGCGGTCTGACGCCCAATGCAAGCCGGCGCCAGCGTCATTCGTCTCAGTCCCTTCCGTTCCGACGCGATTGTGTGTATGCCGTCCCCTGGCAGATCAGGTCGTCGAGGCATCAATCAGCCCCTGTCCATGACGCTCCCTCGCAGTCCCACGGACGTTCGGATGCGCGGTTTCGCCCGGCGCGCGACCGTCGACGCCGCGCTCGCCTGGGTGGACGCGCAGGCCTCGACATTGCCCGCCGAGACGATCGAGTTGAACGACGCCCATGGTCGCGTACTGGCCACGTTCGTGACGTCGCCCATCGACGTTCCTGGCTTCGACCGCTCGGCGATGGACGGCTATGCGGTGCGCGGCGGCGAAACGACCGGAGCCGGCGACTACCAGCCGCTCGCGCTGGACGTGATTGGGGAGTCGCTTCCGGGGCGGCCGTTCGCGGGTACGGTGGAGGCGGGGCAGGCGGTGCGGATCATGACGGGTGCTCCGCTGCCGGCCGGGGCGGACGCCGTGGTTCCCGCGGAGTTCGCACGCGAGTCGGACAGCCGTGTCGAGATCACCGAGGCGTCCCCGCCGGCCAGGAACGTCGGCCGCGTCGGGGAAGACATCCGTGCCGGCACCGTCGTACTCCATTCCGGCCGCCGCCTGCGGCCGCAGGATATCGCCGTGGTCGCATCGATCGGGATCGACCAGTTGCGCGTCGTCCGTCGGCCGCGCGTGCGGATCATCGTCACCGGAGGCGAACTGGCGACGCCGGGGACGACGAAGGGAACTTACCAGATCTACGAAGCCAACTCGTTCCTGCTGCACGGCCTGATCGCACGGGACGGCGCGGTGCCCGAATCGGAATGCCACATCGCTGATGAGCGACATGCAATCCGCACTGCACTGACGGCGCCAGGCGCGGATGTGATCCTCGTCTCGGGCGGATCGAGCGTCGGCGCGGAAGACCATGCGCCGACGCTGCTCGCCGAGCAGGGCGAACTGGCGATCCACGGCGTTGCCATGCGCCCCTCCAGTCCGGCCGGCATGGGACGGGTCGGCACCACTCTCGTCTTCCTGCTGCCGGGCAATCCCGTGTCATGCCTGTGCGCGTATGACTTCTTTGCGGGCCGGGCGATCCGCGTCATGGGCGGCCGTTCCCCGGACTGGCCGTATCGGCGTCACACCGGCAGGCTGCTGCGGAAGATCGTCTCGGCGATCGGCCGCGTCGACTACTGCCGGGTCCGAATCACGGCCGAAGGGATTGAGCCGGTTTCACTCAGCGGCGCGTCCATCCTGTCGTCGACCACGCGGGCGGACGGCTTCGCAATACTGCCCGCGGAGTGCGAGGGGCTGGCGCCCGGTTCGGATCTGGAAGTGTTCTACTACGATCCGCCCGGTTGAATCGGCCGCTCGACTGGAACGGCGGTGGAATTCGTCCAGCGCCGCCAATTGCGCTCGACAATCGCAATTCGTCCGCGGAGACAGCGATTCCGCAGCCCCCGTCACGGCGCCGCGTCGTTCACCACCGTGCACGGCGTCTTGCGGCTGATCCGCTTCAGGAGACCCGACAGCACCTTCCCCGGGCCGATCTCATAAAACTCGTCGATCCCCGCGTCCAGCATCCGGCGGACTGAGTCCTCCCACCGGACGGGGCTGAGCACCTGGCGGATGAGGATCTCCTTGAGCATCGCCGGGTCGTCGTGCGGCTGGGCATCGACGTTGGAGATCACCGGGATCTCCGGCGCTTTCAGCGTCACCCCCGCCAGTGCCTCGGCCAGGCGCACGTCGGCCGGCTCCATGATCCGCGTGTGGAACGCCCCGGCGACCGCCAGCGGCACCGGCTTGCCGCCGGCCGCTTCGGTCAGTTCCACGGCCCGTTCACAGGCGGCGTTGTCCCCCGACAGGACAATGTTCCCCGGACAGAGATAATTGGCAATCTCGATCGTCCCGGCCTGTGCCGCCTGATCGCGGATTGACTGCACCTGATCCAGGCCGAGCAACAGCACGCTGACCATTCCCGATGGCGTCGCATCGGCGGCCGCCTGCATCGCCTGCCCGCGTTTCTGCACGACACGCAGGCCGTCTTCGAACGACATCGCGCCGGCGAACACAAGCGCCGAGTACTCCCCCAGGCTCAGGCCAGCGGTCATCTCGCAGGCCAGTGCGGCCTCCGGGTTCTCGGCCCGGAGTTTCTCCAGACACGCCAGGCTCGTGACGAAGATTGCCGGCTGCGAGATCTCCGTCGAATCCAGCTCCTGTGACGGCCCCTCAAAGCAGAGCTTCGCGAGGTCGAATCCCAGAATCTCATTGGCCTTTGAGAACAACCGCTCTGCCGCCGGATATTGCTGGACGATCTTGCGCCCCATGCCGACGTGCTGGGCGCCTTGTCCGGGGAACAGGAACGCAATCCGGCTCATGAGTCGACCTTGCAGGGGGCCTTTTGCGTCAACGCGCGTCCCGCCGGGACGCGGCGAAACGGGGTTCCGTCGCAGCGCTTCAGTCCTGCCCGTTGTTCAATTCTTCAACGATCCGCGCGTTGACCCGATGTTCGCGCAGCGTACACGCGCCGCGGAGCGCATTGCGGATCGAGCGGGCGTCGCTCGATCCGTGGCAGATCAGGCAGATCCCGTCGATCCCCAGCAGCGGCGCGCCGCCGACTTCGTTGTATTCGTACCGCCTCGTGATGTCCTGAAACGTCGACTTGACCTGGTCGCGTTCCTTGTCGACTGCGCCCAGCACTTCGCGGGAGATCGACTCCAGCATCATCGCCGCCATCCCCTCGCTGACCTTCAGCACGACGTTGCCGACGAACCCCTCACAGATAATGACATCCGCTTCACCGTGGTACAGGCCGCGCCCTTCGACGTTCCCGATGTAACTCTGCTTCATCGGGCTGGCGAGCAACAGTTCGTGAGTTTCGCGGACGAGGTCAGTCCCTTTCCCCTCCTCGCTGCCGATGTTCATGAGCCCCACGCGCGGCGACTCGACGCCGAGCAGTTCACGGGCGTAGATGCGCCCCATCAAAGCGTATTGATACAGGTGTTCGGGCCGCGCCGCCGGGTTTGCCCCGACGTCCATCAGCACGGCCCGCCCCGTCAGTGTCGGCAGCACGACGGCAATGCCGGGCCGCTTGACACCTTTGAGAAAGAGCCGCGTCCGCAATCCGGCCGCCACGACGCCGCCGGTGTTGCCGGCGCTGATGACGGCATCGACCTCGCGCCCGGCCATCAGCTTCCAGCAGGCGGCGATCGAGCAGTTGGGCTTTTTGCGCAGCGCGTCGGTCGGCTTCTCATGCATTTCGACGAAGCCGTCGGCCCCGGCCACTCTCAGTCGCCCGCCGGAGCAGCCTGCCGCCTCCAATCGCTGCTCCAGACCGGCGCGGTCGCCGACCAGCACGACTTCCAGATCCGCATGGGCTTGGACCGCCGCGATCGCTCCGTCGATGTTGATCTGCGGAGCAAAATCTCCACCCATCGCGTCGAGCGCGATGCGCATGCCGCGTTATTCCTCAGTTTCGATGAACGTGCGGCCCTGGTAGTGGCCGCAGTTCGGACAGACCACATGGGAAGGCTTGGCCGTGCCGCACTGCGGACAGTACTGCAACTTGATCGCCTTGACGGCATTGTGACTCCGTCGCCGGCGGCCACGCATCTTGGAACTTCTCCGCTTGGGAACAGCCATCGCTCGTTTGCCTTAACTCTCGAACTGGTCGTCAGTTACCCCTTGCCGCCGCAACCCGCGACAGCCGCCGGACCGCCCCTGCCGAACGGAGAATGG
>CAZWGW010000337.1:0-7477 GCA_964633565.1 uncultured Planctomycetaceae bacterium | reverse complement strand
CGCCGCCATCGCCGCCGGCGCCATCCCCGCCCGGCCGGCCGCCGCGGCCGCGGCCGCCCCCGAAGCCGAAGGCGCTCGGGGGCAGATCGAACTTGGCCCCCTTCATGGTTTCGAACTGCTTCTTCTGCCCATCATTGAGGTTGGCCAGGACCTTTTCCTCCATCTCCTTGCGCAATTCGTCACGCTTGGCGTTCCGCGCCGCTTCGTCCGCGTCCTGTTGCTGGCCAAGCTCGCGAAGCTTTTCAAACATTTCCCGACCGGCTTCCTGCTGCGTGTCGGCAATCTCTTCCTTCTGCAGATCGGTGATCTTCAGCTCGGCGACGATCTCGTCGTTGCTGAGGGCGCCGACGCCAAGGGTCTGCACCCAGATCTCGCGGAGGCGCTTCATCTGGCCGTCATCGAGGACGGTGGCGATCTGTTCGCGCGTCGTCTTCTCCCGTTCCGCGGCTTCTTTACGGAACTGGGCCATGCGCTCTTCGCGTTCTTCGTCGGTGAGGTTCTGGAATTCCTGGAAGTTGAATCGCTGCCCGCCGCCCTGTCCCTGTTGTTCGCGAGCGGCACGCCGTTCGTCGGCCTGCTTCTGGAGGGCGGTCTTCTGGTCCTCGGTCACTTTCAGTTCGGTCTGCACTTCTTCGATGCCGACCAGTTGCCCGTAGCCCATCCCAAATCCGCCGCGGCCGAAGCCGCCGAAGCCTCCAAACCCCTGGCCACGACCACGCCCCTGGCCGGGAGGCTGGGCCTGCGCCATTGCCGCCATCAACAACACCGCCACTGACGCAACTCCGATACGCCTGAACATTGCAACGTCTCCTCGATTTGAATTCGTTCGACCACGATGTGCGGGGAACCCGGCTGCCGCCAGAACCGGGACAGGCCAACTGTCCAATCTGCCAACCGCGTCTGCCGGGAGAGACACCTGCCCCCGTAGACGCTCCGCCTGCGAGATTGAACCCGGCGACAACTCCAAAGTTTCGGGCAAGTTACGGGAAATCAACGGGACCGGCGCGGGGGCCGGGACAGATGCTCGCTGATCAATACCCAGACAGGTGAACGGAAAGGACGGGGAATTTCTACAACCCCACGCGGCTCGAAACCAACGCCAGGGTCGGGTAGATTTGAGACCGCGGGAGCCGGGACCGGCCGCCGCCAGCATACCCGGAGGAATGACCATGTCGCAACTGCCAGACCCCCTGCAGCACCGGAAAGCCGATTACCCGATCGAGTCCTTGTTCCTGAAACGCTGGTCGCCGCGGGCCATGACCGGGGAGGCGGTCTCCCAGCCGGAATTGTTGCGGCTGTTTGAGGCCGCCCGCTGGGCGCCTTCGACATATAACGAACAGGAGTGGCGGTTCCTGTACGCTGTGAACGGGAGCGCGCACTGGCCGACGTTCTTCTCGCTGCTGACGGACGCGAATCAGCTCTGGTGCGCGAAAGCAGGAGTGCTGATCGTGGGGCTGTCGTGCCAGACCTTTTCCCGGAACAGAAAGCCAAATCCGGTCCATACTTTGGATACCGGGATGGCCGTCGAAAACCTCCTGCTGCAGGGGGCCGCCATGGGGCTGGTGTGCCACGGGATGGCCGGCTTCGACCGGGGAAAGGCCCGGGCGGCCCTCAAAGTGCCGGACGGGTATGACGTTGAAGTGATGATTGCCGCCGGACGGCCGGGAGACCCGGACCAACTCCCGGAGAACTACCGCCAGATGGACCAGGCGCCGACCGGACGTAAACCGGTCGCGGAAATCGCGCGGGAGGGATTGTTCGCGTGGTAATGTTGGAAGCGATCCGGGATTGAGGCGCCGGATGGGGTTGGAATGTCATAACCGGCACGCTCCGCACAACTGGCCTGGAGTTCAAGTCCGGGTTGGCGTTGATGGTGGCTGACCGCTCGCGACCTGTCGGACTTCTGTGGCAAATGCCGCCCAGGTCGTAAGTCGGCCGGGAATCTGTGCTAGGGTAAGGGTGCCGCCCGATTTGCACCGACTGCTGCGCAAGGCGGCCTGCCGGGCCCCAGGTGTCAGGATGACGAGTCACCTTCTGCCGCGGTTACGTGGGCTGCCGCACTGCGCCCCTGCCGATCAGCCGATGTTCGAGCAACTCGTCCACCTGTTCCTGCCGCCCCGCCTGCGCCGCGATGATGCGGCCAGCCGCCGCGCACAGCGCACGGTGGTCTTGTCGCTGGCGATCCTGGCCTGGGCGCCGATCTTCGCCGTACTCTACGTGTCCCTGAGCGCGCCGATCAGTGCGTCGATCCTGCTGGTGGCGAGCGTCGTGTTCGTGGCGACGCTGCTGTCGCTGCGGATCGGGGCGCCAGTCGTGGTCGTGGCCAATCTCGTGACAGGAATCGTGCTGGTCGTACTGGTGCTGCTAAACCTCGTCACGGGGGGGGTCGATGCGCCCGCCCTCCGCTGGCTGCCGGCGGTCCCCATCCTGGCGATCGTGCTCTGCGGCCGGTATGCGGGCTGGATCTGGGTGCTGGCCAGTTGTGTCGCCGGAGGCGCATTTGTGGTCCTCAGCGAAACGGCGGTGCTGCTGCCGATGGAACTGACCGGCTTCGCGTTCAAGTGGATCAACTATGCGGGGGACCTGGGGTTCATCGTGTGCGTGGCGGTGCTGACGTGGATTTTCAAACGCAGCGAGGACACGACCCAGGAATCGCTGCTGCTGGCGCACCGGGCGGCGGAAGGGGCCACGCGGGCCAAGAGCGCCTTCCTCGCGAACATGAGCCATGAGATCCGCACGCCGATCAACGGTGTGCTGGGGATGACCGAGCTGGCGCTCGGGACGCGGCTGACCGCCGAGCAGCGCGAATACCTGACGATGGCCAAGTCGTCGGCGAAGTCGCTGTTGACGCTGATCGATGACGTCCTCGACTTTTCGAAGATCGAAGCGGGAAAGCTGCACCTGGAGCAGGTGGAATTCGGCCTGCGCGCGGTGCTCGGAGAGACGCTCCGCTCGATGTCGTTGCCCGCGCACGAAAAGGGCCTGGAACTGGCCTGCCGCGTCGAGGCCAACGTGCCCGATACGCTGGTCGGGGACCCGACACGACTGCGGCAGATCGTGGTGAACCTGGTGTCGAACGCAGTGAAGTTCACGCGACAGGGAGAAGTGGTACTGCAGGTGCGCGTGGGAGCGGCGGAAGAAGGGGCGACGCTGCTGCACTTCGCCGTCCGGGACACTGGGATTGGCATCCCTCCCGACAAGCAGGAGGCGATCTTCGAAGCGTTCACCCAGGCGGACAGTTCGACGTCCCGGCAATTCGGGGGGAGCGGCCTGGGGCTGACAATCTGCGCCCAGCTCGTGCGGATGATGCGGGGCAGGATCTGGGTCAACAGCCAGGTCGGAAAGGGGAGTGTGTTCCACTTCACGGCGCGGTTCCGACTCGGTTCGCGGCAGCGCGGCGTGGTCGAGCCGGTGGCGGCGTTCCGCCGCCGACGTGTACTCATCGTGGACGACAATGCGACACAGCGGCTGGTGCTCAAGGAGATGTTCGCGGCGTGGGAATTGCAATCAGCGGCTGCGAAAGACGGAGCCGCCGCACTGGCCGCGCTCGAACAGGCGTTGCGAGGGGAGCATCCGTTCGAGGTCGTTCTCGTCGACACCGGGTTGCCGGGGATGGACGGATTTGTGATCGCGCAGGCTGTCCAGTCCCACCGGGAGTTAAGCCGCGTGCGGGTGATCATGCTCGCGGCCGCCACGGGCTCCGACGATGCGGCGCGGTGCCAGACCCTGGGACTGTGCTTTGTCTCCAAACCGCTTCATTCGTCGGACGTGTACAACGCGCTTCTGGAAGCATTCGGACTGAGCGGCGGGGAGATCCCGGTGCTGCGGGATGACGTTCCCGCACCAGCGCCGTCCCCGACCACGCGCGGCCTGCGGATTCTGCTGGCGGAGGATAACTTCATCAATCAGAAGGTCGCCGAAAACCTGCTGGAACAATGCGGACATGCGGTCGAAGTCGCAGAGGACGGCGAGCAGGCGGTGGCTATGTCGGAACGGGAGCCGTTTGACCTGATCCTGATGGACGTCCACATGCCGAAGCTGGACGGGCTGGCGGCGGCCAAGGCGATTCGCCGGCGCGAGCGGGGAACCGATGAGCACCTGCCGATCATTGCCCTGACGGCCGACGCCATGAAGGGGGACCGCGAGCGGTGCCTCGCCGCGGGGATGGACGACTACGTGGCGAAGCCGATCCACAGGGAGGACCTGCTGACGGCCATGCAGCTCGTCCTGGCGGCGAAAACGCCCCCGAGCGTCCCCGCGCTGACGCGCTCCTCGCCGGACATTGACGTGCTCACGCTCACCGGTGACGACGAAGCGGCGGAACCCGCCCCGTTTCTGCCGAAGTTCGTCGGCGAGGAGGCGGTCGTCGTGGACCTCGTGGAGTTGTTCCTCGACGATTGTCCGCGGCGGATGCACGAAATCCGCGACGCGGTCAGCGCCCGCGACCCGATCGCACTGGCGGCAGCGGCGCGTGCGCTCAAAGGTTCGGCGAGCATCCTCAAGGCCCAGGCCGTCGTCACCTGGGCGCGGCGGCTGGAACGGTTTGCGGGAGCCGGCGACTGGGAACAGGTGCAGGGGGGCATGCAGTTCCTGGAAGCCGCCGTGGCACGGCTGCTGCCGGAACTCCTGGCGTGGCGGCAGACGCATTCGCGCACAATCAAGTCGGAGCATGCCGCTCCGGGTTGACGGCAGTCCCTGCGAGCGGCGGGCGTCAGCCCGCTGAATGGGCGTGCATCGCGCCGCACTTCAGCGGGTCAACGCGAGAGCCGGAACTACGTCGCGCGACGTTTGCGCGCCTCCCGTCGGGACGCGGCTAAACGCCCGTGCGCCTGCAGTGGTCAGCGTTCCGATTCCGGCGCGGAAAACAGTCCCCCGCCGAATCCCCCGCCGCCGAAACCCCCTCCCAAGCCCCCTTCCGGTACGTCCCCTTCCTCGACTTTCGTGATCAGTTCCGCGATCTTCTCATGCGCCGCGCGCGTTTGCCGGATGATGAGCACGGCGTAGTTGACGACCAGCGCTCGCGGTCCCGACGGGCCGGCATCCCCCGTTTCGGCAATGACCGGGTTCCCCTCCGCGTCGCGCAACTCGGCCCCCGATGTCAGCCGCAGGATCGTCCCGGTCGCCTCCGGGTGCTGGTCGTCCTTCCATGTTCCGGGCTGAACAAGCTCCGGGAGATAGATTGCCAGGTCATTGGCGATGGCGGCCTGCAGCCGGTAGTAACGGGTCAGCACTTCATTCGGATCGGCTTCCGTGCGCTGCCGGGGTTTCGAGGCGCGCAGCGCGAGCCGGTAGTTCTCCAGCAGGGTCAGCACGCTCTGCAGGGCGCTTTCCGTGTGCCGCACAACCATCGTGCCGGGTCGAGCAAACGTGATCGTCCCGCCGCCACCCTGCCACGGACCTTTCGTCTGATTCTGAATTGCCGCCTTCAGGGCGAACGATTCGCTCTCATCGCGGCACAGATCGCGCACGTCGAAGACGGCCGTCTTGCGGAAGGCCTGCGCCTGGTCGGCCGTCGTGATCCACAGCACTCCGTCGCGCAGGATCCACGTGAGCCGCAGGTCCGCCAGCAGCGCCTGCAGGACGGTGCTCAGCTTGCGGTCGGCGAGTTTGAGCGTCACCGGCTCGCGGTCCCGGATGCGGGCGGCGCGGAGCGACACCGTATCGAGGCGGAGGTCGGCTCCACTCGACTCGGCCAGTTGCCTGACGGCGGCTGAGAGCGGCGTGTCCTGGAAGTCAGCGCTCACGTTCTGGTCCAGCTTCTGCCGCAGCAGCGTGTGTGCGGGGGGATCGAACGTCAGCGTCTGGCGGCCATGCTGGCGCAGCGCGGCGAGCAGCCCGGCCACTTCGCGATGCATGGCGCTGGTCTGTCGGACGAACAGCACGTCCCCCAGCAGTTCGATGCTGCGGCCGTCCTCTCCGCCGCCCGTCCAGGGACCGTCGACGGCCGCCTTGATCGTGGCAGTGAGTTCGTCGGCCTTGTAGTTGGCGTCGAACAGGTCTCCGACGTTGTACGGCTCTGTCGACATCCGCTCGCCGGCGATCCTGATCGTGGTGATGTGCAGCAGGTCGTCTTCCAGGTACCAGTCGAGACCGAGCGAGCGGAGCCGGTTGAGAAGCAGGTACAGCGGGTCGTTGTTGAGGCGATCGGAGACCGGTTCACTCATGAGGACGCCGGCGTCGGCGAGGGCCTTGGTGTCGAGCAGAACGCCGATCTGCTGCGCGGTCTGCAGCCACCCAACGATGGCGTTCAGCGACGAGTCGGTGAAGTCGACGGTCGCCGACGCGGCGAGCTTGGGCGGCATGAGCGCGGCGGGGTCGACTGTTTTCGGATCATCAGGGATTTGAATTGGTTCCGCGGTGACCGGTTCGGTGGCGGGCTGCGCCAGAAGTGGCGCGCAGGCCGCGAGTGTGAGCAACGTAACCGCGAGGGGTGTTGACCTGTGCGCGAGCATGACGTTCTCCCCGGATGCGTTGTGGTTTCGTAACAAACTCTTCCGCGATCGTTCGTCACCACTGGCCCCGTGCCAATGGAACGATGACTGGGCACCCAGCACGCGCGCCCCCCACGTGCCTCCGTCACCACCGGCCTCGTGCCGGTGGGACGATGACTGGGGAGCCAGCTTCAGCAGACTATTTACCGATCCACGGGGCACGCCCCTGGTATGCAACATCATTCCCCGGAGGGTTCGGGTGCAAAGTATCCGCCGCCGAACCCACCGCCGCCGAAGCCGCCCATGCCAGGCGCCGGCGTGCCTGCTCCCCCAATCCCACCGCCGGCGCCGAATTCGACTGTCGCCGGCGGTGCATCGCCCGCTTCTATCTTGCGGATGAATTCGGCGATCTCATCCTGAGCGGCGCGGGTCTGGCGAATAATCAGGATCGAGTACGCGACAACATGGGCGCCGACAAAGTCCGATTTCGACACGGCGCGCTGGATGGTGCCGGCCGCCTCCGGCAACTGGTCGCTGCGCCACGATTCGGGCGTGACGAACTGCCGCATCAGGTTCGCGAGGTCGTCCGCCATCGTGGCTTCGACGCGGTAATAGCGGGTGACGACCTCCTGCGGGTCGACGACGTCGCGCGGGCGGGGTTTCGACGCGAGGAGTGCGGTGCGGTAGTTCTGCAGCAGGTCGAGCACGCTCTGCAGTTCCGGCTCTGTCTGCCGCACCGCGAGCACACCGGTCTTCGGCACATCGATCGTCCCGCCAATCCCGTCGAGGTCCTGCCACGGGCCTGCAGTCTGATTGTGGATTGCATCGATCAGCGCATCCGATTCACTTTGATCGCGGCAGAGATCGCGGACGTCGAAGACGGCGGTCTTCAGCACCTCTTCGGCTTTCTCGCGAGTGGTTATCCAGAGCGCACCGTCGCGGATGGTCCAGGTGGCATCGTATCCGGCCAGGAGCGTCGGCAGGATGGTGCTCAATTTGCGCTCGGAGAGCGTCAACGAAACAGCGTGGCGGTCGCGAATGCCGGC
>CAZWGW010000336.1:0-7478 GCA_964633565.1 uncultured Planctomycetaceae bacterium | reverse complement strand
TCCGCCGCGACGACCTGCGTCGCCTGCCCGTCGGCGTCGCGCGTGAACCGCAGTTTTTCGTCGTGGTACAGGCCGTAATCTGGAAACGCGAATTCGTCCGGGCCGAGTTCTGTCAGCGGGTAGTAGTAGAACCACTCGATCAGCGCGACGAGCCGGCCGTGGTCTTCGAGAATGTACAGCGTATTGTGGTCCCAGCCGTATTCGCCGATCAGTCCTTTCCAGTGCCCGGGGACCTCGGCGGGAGGCTCGTCGGGAAGCCGCTTGTACGTCGTGTCGCCGACGACCAGGTCCCCGGCGTCGTCCAGCTTCACCAGAGTGCCGTAGTCAATGGCGTCGTCGGTCATGATCGCGCCATCGGCGGCCGCTGCGCGGAGTTCGTAACGGAATACGCCCCGCTTCAGGTACAGCCGGCCGTTCAGTTCGGTCACCTGTGACAACCGCTGGTCGTTGCGGTACGTCCCGACCAGCGCCTGCGCGCGATCGGGGGGGACCGGTCCGGTCCGCGGATAATCAGGGAGCGGCTTCCCATCCTGGCGGGCGAGCAGCAGCCGCAGCGCGTATTCTGCGAGCCGCCCGACGACGCCGTTGGAGCCGTCCAGCGATGACACGGCCACAACTCCGACGTTGCGCTCGGGAAGTGCTTCCAGTTGCGTCGAGAACCCATACACCGCGCCGTTGTGGCCGATCGTGCGCTGGCCATCAAGCTCGCCGACGTGAAAGCCGATGCCGAAGTTCTGCGGCTTGTCGTTTTCGTCCTTGAGCGGCGTCGTCATCTCCTGCAGCGTTTCGGGGGTGACGACCGGTCCGCCCGGCCCACGTCCGTCGTGCAGCAGCATCACCAGGAACTTCGACAGGTCGAGCACGCTGGCATACAGGTTCCCTGCCGGCGCAATGCCGAGCGAGAACTTCGGAGCTTCGAACCGGCGGCCGTCGTACGTCCACATCCAGGCGGTGGCCAGTTTCCCGTCGACTGCGGGCGTCCGCACAAAGCTGCTGCCGGTCATTCCCAGCGGCCGCAGGATCGTCTTCTCGATCTGCGTTGAATACGGCCGTCCCGCCCGCGCCTCCAGGGCGGCGCCGACGACGGTGATTCCGGAGTTGGAATACTTCGTGCGCGACCCCGGCGGGTAGACGAGCGTCGTGTCGTTCAGGCTGGCGATCGTCGCCTGCACCGACGGCTCGTCGGGGTCGAAGTAATTCCCGACAGGGCACTCGCGGACCAGCCCTGCGCGGTGCGACATCAGTTGCCGCAGCGTGATCGGCGTATCCGACGCGCTTCGGGGAGCGAAACCGGAGAGGATCTCCCGGACGGGCGAGTCAAGGTTGAGCCGGCCCTGTTCGACGAGCTGCATGACGGCCATATCGGTGAACAGTTTCGACACCGAGCCGACGCGGTACACCGTCTCGGCGGTCGCGGGTGATTTGTGCTGCGCGTCCTGAAAGCCGAACCCGCCGGCCCAGACGACCTGATCGCCTTCGACCAGTGCGATGGAAAACGCGGGCAGGTCCTTCGATTCGACCTCGTACCGGACCACAGTGCGAAGCGTGTCGACGAGCGCCTCGTAACCGGCGGCCGGTGAAACGCGCGATGCGTCGGCTTCCGGTTCCCTCGCGGTGATGATGCGCTGCGGACCGCAAAGGACGGCAATGAGCAGCAAGTTCAGACAGAGCCTCCTGCCGGAAGTCAAGCAGTGAAAAACTCGCGTCATAGTGGCTGATATTCCTGTCAAAGCCGGGAGTTACAATCAGGTGTGCCACCGGAACCAGCGCAGGGCCAGACTGAACGTCACCACGCCCCAGATCGTCATGATGGCCAGTTCAGTCCCCAGCGCTCCCGGGCCGGCCCCTTCGAGCATCACCGCCCGGAGCGACGAAATCAGCGGTGTGAGCGGCAACACGGCGATCAACGGTTGCAGTGCGTTCGGGAATCGCTCCACGGAGAAAAAGATCCCGGACGCGATCCACATCGGCAGCATCACCAGGTTCATCAGGCCGGAAACGGTCTCCAGCGTCTGCGCGCGGCTGGCGACGAGCAGGCCGATGCCGGCGAACTGGGCGGCGCCGAGCAGAATGATCCCGACCAGCAGCCAGTCGCTCCCGAAATTGTGGACGCCGAAGGCAAACCGCGCGAAGACCAGCAGCGTCAGCACTTCGGGGATCGTGAACAGCAGCCGGCTGGCCATGATCGATATCAGCAGTTGGCTCCGTTTCATTGGGGTCGCAAGGAACCGCTTCAGCAGCTTGCGGATCCGCAAATCGACGATGGCGAAGCCGACGCCCCACAGCCCGCCCCCCATCAGCCCCATCCCGAGCAGTCCCGGCACCAGAAAATCGATATATCGTCCGCCCGGCTCCGTCACCTCGCGATCAGCGGTCGACACCAGGTCCTTCCGTCCGGCGGCCCGCTGCAGCGCGTCGTCGGCCAGCCGCCGCGCGAGCACGCTCTCGGCGCGCGTCGGGTCGTACTGGTACACATGGCCGTTGCTTTCCGCGTCCGAGGAGGAGATCAGCAGGTCGCTGCTCCCCACGCGCAGCCGGCGGCGGCAGTCGTCGCCGTCGCAGGTCTCCACCTTGAATCGCGGATCGTCGCGGAGCGCCGCCACGATCGCCGCCTCCCGGCCGCCGCGCTCGACGTCCACGGAAACTCGCTCTACCGGCCGGTTCCGGAATGCCAGCCCCAGCGCCACCATCATCAGGAGCGGGAACGCGTAGACCCAGAAGATGGCCGCCGGCTCGCGCCAGAACTCCTTGACGCGCGCGACGATCATCTGCACGAGCGGGTTCTGGCGGCTGGTCGCGGAAACGGACACCGGACAACTCCCGTTCAATTGCGAGACGGTTGCAACGGTTCATTCTCATCCGCGGCCGTCGCGTCAGGGTCTGCCGGCTTCGCGTCGTCGTCCGCAATGTGGCGGCCGGTCAGCTTGACGAACACGTCCTCCAGGCTGGCGTGCCGCGTGGTGAGGCTGGCGAGCCGGCACTGCTGCTGTTCCAGGCGATTGATCAGCGCGGGGATCACGACGTGCGGCTCGCTGACCGACAGCCGCACGCATCCGTCTTCCGTCGCCGCGCTGGAGACGGACGGCAGTCGTTCCAGGCTGGCCACGTCCACGGGACCGTCGATGGAGAACTCAATCACGTGCTCCGCCCCCAGCCCGGCGATCAGTTCGCGGGGCGACCCCTGCGCGATAATGCGGCCGTGGTCGATGATGGCCACCCCGTCGCACAGTCGCTCGGCCTCTTCCATATAGTGCGTGGTGAGCAGCACGGTGCGGTCGCGGCGTCCCAGATCGGAAATCACGTCCCACATCTGCCGACGCGAGTGCGGGTCGAGTCCGGTCGTCGGCTCGTCGAGGAACACCAGCCGCGGGTCGCCGATGAGCGCGATCGCCACGGCCAGCCGCTGCTTCTGGCCGCCGGACAGCTTTTTGACCCAGGCGCTGGCCTTTTCTTCGAGCGACACGCGTGCCAGCGCATCGGTGGGGGAGAGTCCACTGTCGTAGAAACTGCGGAACAGCGTCAGGATCTCGGTGACGGAGAGTTTTTCCGGGAGCAGCGTCTCCTGGAGCGAGACGCCGATCTGCTGGCGGATGGCGTCCCCCGCATCGTCCCACCGCAGGCCGAGCACTTCGACGTTCCCCGAAGTTGGCTCCAGCAACCCCTCGAGGATCTCGATCGTCGTCGTCTTGCCGGCGCCGTTGGGTCCCAGCAGGCCGTAGCATTCTCCGGCGTGGACCTCCAGATCAATCCCGCGCACGGCCTCGACCGGAGGCTTGCCGGGATAGGTCTTGACGAGGCTCCGGCAGCGAATGGCGGGCGGTGGATTCACGGGCTCAGGAATTTTCCTGCGGCACTCAGTGGGGACGGCGTGCGATTCTATCGGTCGGCGTCCGGCGTGTCTGCCGTCGGCTGTGGCACGGCAGATTCGGTATGCTTCCCGCCGCCGCTCGCGTAAACTCGCAGGCACACTCGTGAGGCGTTCATGACGAGATTGTTCCCTCCGCCGCCGGCCCGCACCGCACGCGTGCAGGCCGTCATCGGCGCGCTGCTGTGCTGCCTTCCGGCCGTTGCACTTGGCGCCAACGACATGCAGCGGACGGCACTCGACCAGACCTTCGCCGACCGCGTCCGCCCGTTCCTCAAGGACTATTGCCATGCCTGCCACGGTCCGGAGAAACAGGAGGCCAGGCTCAACCTCGCCGATTTTACGTCCGTCGACCAGGTTGCCGCCGGCTACAGACCCTGGTCTCTCGTCCGCGAGCGGCTGCAGGCCGGAGAGATGCCGCCGGAGGACGCGCCGCGACATCCGGCCGCTGCAGAGCGGCAGTCGATCGTCGACTGGATCGGGCAATTCCACGAATACGAGGCGACCCGTAACGCCGGCGACCCGGGAATTGTCCTCGCCCGGCGGCTCAGCAATGCCGAGTACAATTACACGATCCGCGACCTGACGGGCGTCGACATCCGGCCGACGCGGGAGTTCCCCGTCGATCCGGCCAACGAAGCGGGGTTCGACAACTCCGGCGAATCGCTGACGATGTCACCCGCGCTGGCGAAGAAGTACCTCGCCGCCGCCCGATCGGTGGCCGATCACGTCGTGTTTCTGCCGGACGGACTCCGCTTCGCGCCGCACCCGGTCGTCACCGACACCGATCGCGATAAATACTGCGTGCTGCAGATCGCCGACTTCTACCGGCGGCACGACGTCGACCTGGCCGACTACTTGTTCGCCGTGTGGCAGTACGAGCACCGCGCGGAACTCGGCCAACCCGACAAGTCGCTCGACGGATTCGCGACGGAGGCGGGCCTGAGCCCGAAATACGTCGCTCAGGTCGCGGGCTTGCTGGCCACGACGGAGATCAACGTCGGCCCGGTCGCACTGATCCGAACTCGGTGGCGCGCGTTGCCGCACGATCCGCCAGCGGCCCGCGACGCGTGCCGAAATCTGCGCGACCTTGTGCTGCGACTGAGAAGCGAACTGCCGACGCAGACCGATGACGTCGAAGTCGCCGGGATCTCGAAAGGCAGCCAGCCGCTCGTACTGTGGGGCAATCGGCAACGCGCCGCGCGCCGGCTGCGATACACCGGCGACGTTGCCGACGACCTGCCGAAGCTCAGCAAGTTTGCCGCGGAGGCGGTCCCCGAAGCCGCGGCACTGTTCGCGCTGGACGAATCGGCCGCCGACGCCGTCGCGCGCATGCGGCAGTCGCTGCAGGAGTTCTGCGGGACGTTCCCCGACACGTTCTGCGTGATCGAGCGCGGCCCTTACTTCGCGCCGACGGAGAAGAGCCAGCAGCGGCTGCTCACGGCCGGATTTCACCTGATGCAGGGCTACTTTCGCGACGACCGGCCGCTGTACGACCTGATCCTCGACGACGACGGCCGGCGCGAGATCGACGCGCTGTGGGACGAGCTGGACCTGATCACGGACGTCCCGCAGCGGCAGTACAAGGACTTTATCTTCTTTGAGCGGGCTGAGCCGCCGCGGTTCATGCGCGAGGCGGAGTTCGATTTCGCCCGCTCGGAAGACAAGGACGCGGTCTCCGCCGACAAGCTGGAGCGGCTGCGCGACGCGTACCTCGCGAAGGCGATCCGCAAGGGCGCGGGCGAAGAGGCGCAACAGGCGATCCGCAGCTACTTCGCCGACATGTCGGCCCGCATCCGCTGGGTCGAACAGACCCGCGCGGCGGCCGAACCGGGCCAGCTTGCGGCCCTCGTCGATTTCGCGCAGCGCGCCTGGCGGCGGCCGCTGGAGCCGGCCGAGCGCGACGACCTGCTGGCGTATTATCGCTCGCTCCGCTCCGATGAAAGGCTGTCGCACGAGGATGCCCTGCGCGATGCGCTCGCCGGCGTGCTGCTGGCGCCGCAGTTCTGTTACCGCTTCGATCTCGCCGCGCCGGGACCCGACGTCCAGCCGCTTACTGACTACGAGCTGGCGAGCCGGCTGAGTTACTTCCTGTGGGCCAGCCTGCCGGACGAAGAGCTGCTGGCACGCGCGGCCGCCGGCGACCTGCTCCAGCCGGACGTGCTGGCCGCTCAGGCGCGGCGGATGCTCCGGGACCCGCGCGTGCGTGGACTGGCGAGCGAGTTCCTGGGAAACCTGCTCGACATCCGCCGGTTCGAGGAGCACAACGCCGTCGACCGGGTACGGTTCCCCGAGTTTACCAGTGAGCTGCGGCAGGCGATGTTTGAGGAGCCGCTGTGGTTCTTTGTCGACATGGCGCAGAACAATCGCTCGATCCTCGAACTGATCGACGGCCGGCACACATTTGTCAATCCCGTGCTCGCCGCGCATTACGGCATGCCGCACTCGAGCGACCCGGACGCTCCAAGCGTCCGGGTCGCTTCGGACGACTGGGTCCGCATCGACGACGCCACGCAATATGGCCGCGGCGGACTATTGCCGATGTCCGTCTTCCTCACAAAGAACTCCCCCGGCCTGCGCACCAGCCCCGTTAAGCGGGGTTACTGGGTCGTCCGGCGCCTGCTCGACGAGCACATCCCGCCGCCGCCGCCGACGGTTCCGGAACTTCCAAAGAGCGAAACCGACTTGGGCGACCTGACGCTCGCGCAGGCGCTGGCCCGGCATCGCGCCGACAAAGCGTGTGCCGGTTGCCATCAGCGGTTCGATGCGATCGGCCTTGTGTTCGAGGATTACGGCCCGATCGGCGAGCGCCGAAAGGTCGATCTGGGCGGCCGCGCCGTTGACACAGGGGCCATCTTCCCCGACGGACAAGAGCGGTACGGAGTCGACGGCCTGCGCGAATACCTCCGGGAGCAGCGACAGGCCGACTTCCTCAACTGCTTCACCGGCAAACTCTTCGCCTACGCCCTGGGTCGGACGCTGTTACCCTCCGACGAGCCGACGCTGCGGGAGATGCAGACGCACATGGCGGCCGCAGGGTATACTTTCGACGGCCTGGTGGAGTCGATCGTGACCAGCCCCCAGTTCCTGCGCAAGCGCGGGGGAGCCGCACCATGAACCCCAAGTCGCTGCAACTCGACCGCCGCATGGTCCTCAAGGGGATCGGCGTCACGATGGCGCTCCCCTGGCTGGAGTCGTTTCCCGCGTGGGGCGCGGAGGAGACCGCAGCCGCCGCACCAATGCCGCGCCGGTTTGCCGCCCTGTTCATGGGGAACGGCGTCAACCCCAACCACTGGTGGGCCAAAGGGGCCGGCGACAGGATGGAACTGAGCCAGAGCCTTGCGCCGCTGGAGCCGTTCCGTTCGCGGCTGAACGTCATCACGGGGTTGTTCAACAAACAGGCGACCGGGGTCGGCATTCATCCGGGCCAGACCGGCAACATCCTCTCGGGGGCCGCGCTGCAGAAAGGGGCCGTCCTCCAGGGGGGCATCAGCGTCGATCAGGTGCTGGCCGCGCGGCTGGGGGAAGAGACCACCGTCCCCAGTCTCGTGCTGGGCTGCGAGCAGCCGATCACCGGCTACCACGAGACGAACTTCTCGATGGCCTACAGCTC
>CAZWGW010000335.1:0-7490 GCA_964633565.1 uncultured Planctomycetaceae bacterium | reverse complement strand
CAGAACTTGTCCGATCAGAATTTGGGCGGTCCCAGCGGCTCATCGGGCAACTGGCCGACCCCGCCTGGAAAAACCGGATCGCCGCCCAGGACGCGCTGCGGAAGCTTGCGCACGCCGCCTTGCCGAAACTGACGGAGGCGGTGAACAACAGCGACGTCGAGGTGGCGTTCCGCGCGGAACAGTTGGTCGAGGAATTGCAGGCGGCAGGAGAGCCGTAGCAGCGACCTATTGACGCGCAGCGGCTGCTTCTTCCGCGTCGATCAGCGTGTCGCCGTTCGCATCAAGTCGGGCGAACGCGTCGGGCGATCCCAGGAACTCCCGCCAACTCACGTCGCCGTCCTGGTTGCGGTCCATCTTGCGGAACCAGAGCGGCCCTTCAGTGCGTGCCGTGATGACAGGCTTGCGGCCAGCGCTGCGCACCGGCCGTTTTTCCACTTCCCCCAGATCGGACGACAATCTCGGCACTTGCTGCACAAACGTCAGTCGATTCTGTTCTGCCGCGCTTCGCGCTGAGACGGCCTCACCTTCATCCGCAGTGGAAAGTGCGACGTCGCCCTCAGGAGCGAGGAGTTCCCGCGGCGTGAGGCGGCGGTCCTGGATGACGTCCAGTTTCTCAAACAGCGACTCGGCCTCTTTGGCGACATTCGCTAACACCCGAAAACGGCTCATGAGCAGTTCCTGCTCGACAAACGCGTCCAGCTCCCCATTGACGATTTCGCCGTTGCCGTCAATGTCCACGTCATCGAAGTCTCTCCCCGGCAGGTCGAGTTCGCCGAATTCGGAGGGTTCCAGGTACTTGTTGCCGTTGCGATCGGCCGCGCTGAAGCGGCCGACGGGGATCCCGCGCACGATGTCGACAAGACCGTCAGCGTTCATCCAGTTCAGTCCGATCTCTACTCCGTTCGCGTCAACCGTGAGCGGCTCTGAGCGCCGCCGCGATTTCAGCGGCTCCGCGGCAGGTCCTCCCTGCCGCGGGACCGGCAACCAATGGATCACGCCGGTCGGACGGCCATCGAAGTATACGTCCAGCTCATAGTCCGGCTCACCGCGTGCCAGCAGGTCCGGGGCGCTTGCCGCCGGGTACATGCGCGTCAGCAATTCAGCGAGCTTTTCGGGCGAGACGCCGTGCACGGGCACGAACGGTAACAGTGCTGCGAGTGTGCTCGTCGCGTCCGGGTCCTGCGTCGCGGCTTGGGACAACGCCTCCAGTTCCACCAGACTGAACGCGCCGTCATCGTCAAAGTCGCACATCCACAGCACCTCGTGCGCGGAACGTAATTCCTCGGGGAGGACCAGCCCGTCGCCGTCGCGGTCCAGGCGCCGCCGCAGGTCGAGGATCCGCGCTCGCGCGGACACGGCCGCGGTTAGCTGGATGCGAACGGGCGTCGCCACGACTATATGAGCCGCCACTTCGTCCGGCGAGACCGTCCCATCCGGCGGCGCGCCATCGAGCCGCGGCCACTCGTCCCCGACACGGCGTGTTTCGCCAAACCGGCCGTACGCAGGTACGATCCGGGCTTCGTCCGCGTCGAGCGTCCCATCCCGGTTTGCGTCAAGCAGGTTGACGAGCGTCGCCGCCAGGGCCTGCTGTGATTTCGCCACATCCGCGGCGTTGAAGTGGCATCGGATGCGAATTACGACCGGCGCAACGGGCGCGAGGAACAGCACATCCTCCTCCGCCGAGACGTCGGGAAGTTCCTCCGAGGCGTCTTCCGATGCCGGTACATTGACTGCGGTCGACAGCGCTGAGACAGCACAGGCAGTGGCCGTCAGGCAACATCGAATTCCGGCCATGGCGGGCCCTCACAGGGCGGGACAGGTGAGCGGTTGCAATCCATTTTACCAGCCCGCGGTCATGCCGCTACCTTCCGCCGGCCGGTGCTGTATCAGTGCCGATGCAGTACAGATATTCCTGCCGCCGCTCCCCTTCCTGCTCGGCGACGCGGAGATAAATGCGGCCGCCGCAGATCGCCGGTGTGGCGAACACGTCATCCCCGAGCTGGTTCTCCGAAACCAGCTCGAACCGCTCCGGCGTGGTCTTGAAGATGAACGTGCGCCCCGCTTCGTTGGTGGCATAGATGTACGGGCCGACCAGCACCGGTGAGGAACTGAACGTCCCGCCGAGTCGCCCCTTCCACAATTCTTCACCCGTCGCGGCGCGCCAGCACATCGCCACGCCGTCGTCGGTGACGGCGTACAGGCTGCCGACCTGAATCAGCATCGACGGCACGTACACACGGACGTTGTTCTCCCATGCAATCTGCCCGCTGCCGTCCGCACGGACGGCCGCAACGTGGTTCCGCGGATAGCCGCCGCTGGTCAGCACAACTGTGCCGTCCGTCACTGTGGACGTGACGCACTCCGTCGTGGCCCCGGCGATCTCCCACAGTTTGTCGCCGCTGAGCGGATCGTAGCTCGCGACAAGATCGCATCCGGTGAAGACGAGCTGGTCGCGGCCTGCCGCGTGGACGACCACGGGTGACGCGTAGTTCGGCGTGGCGGGACGCGCGTGCCGCCAGACGATCTCTCCCGACTCGCGGTTGAGGCCGGCGATGGCGCCTCCCCCCTTGTTGTCGGCGGAGACGATCACCAGCGGTCCCCAGATCTCGGGAGACGAGCCGTAACCCTGGTGTACGACGTAGTCGCTGATCTTCGTCTGCCAGATTTGATGGCCGCTGCGGTCGAGTGCCGTCGTGTAAACGGCGTCGCTGTTCAGAAAATTGACGAACAGGCGCTCGCCGTCACAGGCGAGGGTCGTTGACGCCTGCGACGCCTTCTTGTTTCCCTTCTTCGACAGTCCGCCGCGATGGATTTCGGCTTTCCAGAGTTGTCTCCCGGTCCCGCGGTCGAAGCACAGGACCGACTGAACTTCAGCCTCCTCTTCGGCCGCTGTGAGAAACACCTGATCGCCGACGACCGTTGCGGAACCGTGGCTGCGTCCCGGGACAGGCGACTTCCAGACAATGTTCTCGGAATCACTCCAGTGCAGCGGCGGCGACTGGTTGGCCGAGGCAATGCCGTTTCGTTGCGGTCCGCGCCACCAGGGCCAGTCGGTCGAACCCGGTTCGGGCCGTTCCGCGGCGGCAGACAGCGACATCACGAGCATCAACGTGACCGCGGGAAAGGCATGTCGCATCACGGGCGGGGGAGTTCCTTGATATAGATGTTCCTGAAATGCAGCGGGTCGCCGTGGTGCTGCAGCTCGATCTGCCCTGTCTCGTAGATCGGCTTGTCACGCTCCCAGTAATTCTCCATCGTCACACTGTCGACCACGAGTTGCCCGTTGAGATGCACCGTCACCTTCTCGCCGACCATCCGGATATGGAACGTGTTCCACTCGCCGACCGGCTTGTCGGCCATGACGAGCGGTCCGTTGGGGTTCTTTTCGTTGTTGAATAATCCCCCGGAACCGATGTTGCGCAGCGACGGGTCCCACACCTGCACCTGCGGGCTGCCACGGAGGTAGATGCCGCTGTCTCCCTTCGGCTCGATCTTCCAGTCCATCAGCAGCTCAAAGTCGCCGTAGTCCTTTACGGTGCACAGGCTGTTCCCTTTGCCGTCGTAGTGCAGGACGCCGTCCGACACCGTCCAGTGCTCGACCATCAGGGCGTCGGACGCTGTCTGCGCTTCGGCCAGCTCCTCCGGCGTCATTCCGGCGCGCTTCGGAGGATCGGCGACGAGTCCCTTCCAGCCGGTCAGGTCCTGGCCGTTGAACAACGCCGTAAATCCCTCCGGGGGCGTGTTGTCCGGACGGGGCGCATCGTCGGCTGTGGCCGTGATTGCGGACAGGCTGCCGGCGCCGATGGTCAAGAGGCGAATGAGAGCGGAACGCACGTGGGACCTCCTTCACTGCGGACTTCGCGGACACGATCCCCCCCAGGCGGGCGGGGGGTATCGTATCGCGGCAGCCGGGGAGATTGCCAACGTGCCGCCGGTCAGAATGCCGAATCCGAAGACGATTCCGCCAGGTCACGATAATACATGTGTGTGCCGCCGTGCTGGGTGTCGCCGAGTTCATCTTCGGCGCCGATCTCGGGGCCGGCGGCGAACAGCCGCTCGACCTCGTCGGTCCCCAGGATGTTCGTGTCGGGCAGCGGCTGCGACGGCAGTGGCAGCGGTTCGCCGAAGATCGGTCCGTCGGCCAGGTCGATGCCGAGTTCGTTGCACACCCGTGCGTCGTCAGGGCTGGCGAGTTCCCGCGCCGCGGCCTGGATCTCGTAATGGTGCAGCAGTTCCACCATCGACTTGAGCCGCCGCCGCTCCAGGTCGCTCTTGAGCGACAGGTTGCTGGTCAGTTCGGCATCGAGGCGCACCGAGATCGGCCGCACCCGCGACGACTGCAGGAACCGCAGGTGTTCCCAGCCGAAACCGCTCAATCCCAGGTGCATATCGCAGCGTTGCAGCGCGACGACGAAGTCGTTCAGCGTCCGCAGGCTGCGCGACGGGGCATCCTCAAGTTCCACGACAATGCGGCCGGTCGGCAGTCCTTCCCGGATGGCCTGCAGCACCGGCACGACCTCTGTTTCGAGATTCACGGCGGCGGGTGTCTTCAGAAACAGCCAGTTCCCCTTGGCGACGTGCCGTGATGCGCTGCCGCAGACAGCCAGGATCAACGGGTTGAATTCCTTCTCGCGGCCCAGCAGCCGCGCCGCCGCGCTCATGCGTTCTTCCGTCTCGAGTCCCGCAACGCAACTCTGGCCGCAGGCCTCGTACGCGACCACGGTTTCTTCGGGCAGGTGCACGACCGGACGCAGCACCACGGAGATCGCCTGGTCGTGCAGCATCTGCTGCATCTGGGTCTTGAGCCAGCGGATGTGCAGGGCATCGAGGTCGGTCGCAGACGGCACCGGACCGGTCTTGGCCGGCGTGCGCGGCTTGCGGTCCAGGCGGAACTCGACGTCGCCAATCGTGACCAGGTCCCCCACTCCGAGCTGCACCCGCCGCACGCGATGGCCGTTGACCAGTGTGCCGTTCCGGCTGCCCAGGTCGGTGATGAACAGCCGGTCCCCGAGCGTGCTCAGCTCGCCATGTCGTCCCGAGACGAATTGCGAGTTCAGCGTCAGGCTCAGTCCGGGCCGGCGTCCGATGACAAACGGCTCGCGATCGATCCGGATCACGGCGCACTCCGCGCCGGCCTCGAGCGGACCGCACAAATACCAGTCGGCGAGTGTGGAGAACATGACGACACCTCGGTCGGCCCGCCGAACAGGGGAGATTCGACGCGTGGTCGAACAGATGTGATCGATAAGGATTCCTAGCTCACACGTTGCCGCGGGGAGACATCGACTTGTTGGTATTCGTGCACGTCGCCTCAATGGCCTCAGGGCCGTCGCTCGCGCAACAGATGATGCGCTTGCTCCCCTCGTGGCGAATCTGCGGAATCTGCCCACGGTGCGGGCCGCAGCGACGATGCGGGCCAGCCCCGGCTGCGACGAACCACAGGTCCCACAAGACGCACGGCGCCCGCACAGCGCCCCACGCCAGGGGCGGAGCCAGCAGCAGTCCCCAATACTGGTTGAACGGCTGCCCGACGCAAAGAAACAGCACGCAGTACGACCCCGCGAACAGTGTACACCGCCGGCCCGTACCGGAGTGCCAGTGTGCCAGCCCCAGCAGCGCGGTCGGCAGGTAGATCGCGGCCAGCCACGACGGCAGCGGCAACAGCCAGCAGTTCATCTGTGCGGTCGCAATCAGAAACGGCAGCCCGCCGAATTGCAGCCAGGCGCGAGCATCAACGACGTCGGGGATCCCGACGGTGCGGGAGACCATGGCGGCGTGCCAGCAGAACCAGCCGGCAAACGTCAACAGCCCGGCAGACCACAGCAGCAGTTCGCGCCGCTGTCCGTTCCAGGCAGCCATCGCCGCCATCAGCAGCGCGTAGCCGAGCGTCAACTCGCTGAAAAATGCCGCCAGGGTCCCCAGCAGTACGGCCAATCCCGCGCGGTTTCGCGCGAAACAACAGAGGGACAGCCCTGCGCAGACAGCCCCCCATTCCACCGGCAAGATGCACACATCGCTGACAAACGCGGGGAGCACGGCGCCCAGCGTGAGGAATCCACCGGCATACGCCGTCACATCGCCAGATCCGGTTCTTTGTGCAAAAAAAGCGGCTGTGATCAGCGCCGCCGCAGCGCACAGAATCAACGTCGTCCCATCCGTCGGTTCCGGCAGCCGCGCCATGAGCCAGAGGACGGGCGGGGTCCGCCAGTTGAACACGCTGGCGGTGGGGTATCCCTGCCGCGTCAGCTCGGCATGCATCGCTGCGTAATAGGTTTCGCCCCTCTCGACACGGTGTACCACGTCCCAGTAGAGGCGAATATCGCCGCGCGTCGTCGGAAGAGTACGCGCAAGGGAATTGATGCTCCGCCCGGACTGCACGGCGACCAGACACACGACGAGTGCCAGCACGTACGCCAGCAGCCACGCGGCGGCAGCGCCTCGGCGTTGCGGCCGGTCTCCCGGGTCGTACACACCGTCGATCGTATCGGTCAGCGGGGACATGCCTCGTCGTTCGGTTGCAGGGAATCGTGCCGGGTGGATCGAAACGCGCGGGGCAAATTGCCGCCGGGAGTGACGGCGGCTGGAAACGGGAGGCGTGACATGATTCAGCCCCAACAGATTCTATTACGCAAAGTCTGACGCGCAGGCAGACCTCGCGGTCGCTCCGGGCTGGCGGGAACAGGTCTGCGCCCGGAGCGAACATGACCTAAATTCTGGATGGGAGGGTGGTCCTGCGGAATTCGAGGGGCGGCCGCCATTCCAGACGATCACTGGACGGAACTTCCGCACATCCGCGCCAACCTGACCGATTCAGCATGATGCGGTCACACCGAACCCGTCCGCCCGCCCGCTGGAGTTCTGAAATGCCGTATCGACTCGATGTCCGCCGGTCCGCAATGCTTGTGACGTGCCTGTGCCTGGCCGCGTCACTGACCGGGGCAGCGCATGCGGCAAAAGCCGGTCCCCGGGAAGTGGACGTACTGATCCGGTACAGGAAACAGCCCGGGCACAATGAACACGTCAAGATCCGGGACCGCGGGGGCAAGGTCAGGCACAGCCATCGCATCGTGCCCGCCGTGGCCGCCCGTGTCCCCGTGGACTCCGTCCCGGCGCTGCTGGCCGATCCGAACGTCGATCTCATCGAGCCGGACGTCCCGATCCACGTCAACGATCTGGAACTGGATAATGCCTGGGGCGTGCGACGGATCGGAGCGGGCTTCGCGCACCTGGCAGGCCAGTCCGGTGCCGGCGTCAGGGTCGCCGTGCTGGACACCGGAATTGATGACACCCATCCGGACCTGGACGCCAACGTCGTCGGAGGCTGGGACTTCGTCAACAACGACAGCGACCCGATGGACGACCACGGCCACGGCACGCACGTCGCCGGTACGATTGGGGCCGAGGACGACGAAGACGGGGTTGTGGGCGTCGCCCCCGGCGTCCAGCTCTACGCACTCAAGGTGCTCGATGCCAGCGGCAGCGGGTCCTTC